>JALSWC010000029.1 GCA_027060825.1 Sulfurimonas sp. | reverse complement strand
GTACTTACTCAAGCACCATCAGAAGTTGACAATACACAACTTCGTGATTTACACATTAGATTGCGTGAACAAGTAAAAGCATAATGAAAAAGTTATTTCTCATCATCGGAGCTCCTGGCTCTGGTAAGACAACGGATGCTGAGCTTATTGCAAAAGAGAATGAAAATATTTCTCACTTTTCAACAGGTGATATGTTACGAGCAGAAGTGGCATCAGGAAGTGAGCTTGGAAAAGAGATAGAGGGGTATATTTCAAATGGTCTTATTGTACCTATTGAGATTGCCATTACAACAATTACTAATGCTATTAAAAATGCTTCTACTGATGTAATTCTCTTAGATGGTTATCCTCGTAGTATTGAACAAATGGATGCTCTTGAAAAGTTTTTAAAAGATGATAATTCCATCACACTTACCAGCATTATAGAAGTAGAAGTCAGTGAAGCAACTGCTAGAGAGAGAGTTCTTGGTCGTTCCCGTGGTGTAGATGACAATAATGAAGTTTTTAACAATCGTATGCGTGTTTATCTTGAACCATTAGCACAAATTAGAGATTTTTACAAAGCAAAAAATCTTTTAAAAGTTATTTCGGGTGAAGGAACTATTAAACAGATAGTTTCTGAGATGCAGAGTTTTATAAACTCTAAAATTTAATTTATCTGTCATATACTGCATCTAAATGCAGTATATAGCATACTTTACTACTTTTCAAGTCCTGAAACAATAGCCTCTTCAACATCTTTAATATCTGCTGTTCCATCAACAGTAATGTATTTTATTTTACTATTTTTTTCAGCTTGTGCTTTGTAATAATCCACTAAAGGTTCAGTCTGCTCATGATATACTTTGAGTCTATCAAGCACTACGCTCTCTTTATCATCATCTCGTTGTACTAAATCTTCACCAGTCACATCATCTTTACCTTCAACTTTTGGTTGATTATAAAGAATATGATATGTTCTTCCACTTGCAAGATGTACGCGTCTTCCACTCATTCTTTTTACTATTTCTGCATCAGGAACATCTATTTCAATCACTGCGTCTATTTCAATACCTGCGTTTGTTACAGCATCTGCTTGTGGCAAGGTACGAGGAAATCCATCTAAAAGATAACCATTTTTACAATCATCCTCTGCAATTCTGTCTTTAACAAGTCCGATGATAATATCATCTGTCACAAGTTTACCAGCATCCATCGCCTCTTTTGCAAGTTTTCCCATAGCTGTTCCTGCTTTTATTGCAGCACGAAGCATATCACCTGTTGATATTTGTGGAATGTTATATTTTTTTGTCAAAAATTGTGCCTGTGTTCCTTTACCTGCACCTGGTGCACCTAATAGTATTATTCTCATTTTTTCTCCTTTATTCTTCTACGAAACCAAAATCTTCTTCATCTTGGTCTTTTTGAGCGAGTAAAATATCGTCCACAAGCTCTTTTGCCTCTGCTTCATCAATATCACCATTTGCAATATCTTCTAAAACATCCTCTAAGTCTGCCTTAAATTCACGAAGTTCTTCTATCTCTTCTTTCGCATCTTCTGTTGCTTCTTTACTTCCTGCTATCTCTTCAAAGATTTCATCAAGTCTATCCTTGATGTCAGGAATAACACTTTTTGTCAATAACGCTTCAAGTTTTGCTATTTGTGACATATTATCTTCCTTTTTAAATATTTATGCAATAATACTATAATTAAAATAAAAAGAGTGAATTATGAATTTTTATGCAGTAATAATTGGAACAGAAATACTCAATGGACGCAGAAATGATAAACATTTTGCATTTTTACAAGCAGAGTTACAAAAATATGGACATGAACTTTTCGCATCTTTTGTTATAAAAGACGATAAAGAACTAATGCGTCGTACATACCGTATGATAAAAGAGGATACAAACGGAGTGATGTTCTCTTTTGGTGGCATCGGTTCTACTCCTGATGATTTAACCCGTGAAATTGCTGCTGAAATTTTTAGAGACTCAAAAGTCATAACAAATAAGCAGTTTAAACAAGATATTATTGAAAAATTTGCTGATGAAGCCTATCCACATAGAATACATATGGCAGATTTACCTCCACACGCAACCCTTTTACATAATCCTATAAATAATATGTCAGGCTTTTCTTTAGATGAAAAATATTTTTTCGTCCCTGGTTTTCCATCTATGGCACATCCGATGATTCATGAAGTTATAAAAAAATACTTTTCAGCTTTAAAAAAGAGTTATCGATACACTCTCATGGCAAAAACAAGTGAAAATACACTTATTTCGGTAATGCAACAGGTGCCGTCACACATTGAACTCTCATCACTACCAATTTTCATTGATAACAAGCCAAATGTAGAACT
>JALSWC010000028.1 GCA_027060825.1 Sulfurimonas sp. | reverse complement strand
TACAATACTCCAAATTATTTTAAAGGAAAAACAATGTGGAAATATCCAGATGCTGAACATCTCTTTGAGAAGTTAAAGGATTAAAATGCAAGTATCACAACAAAAAAAAGCCTTTGGCTTATGGAGTGCTGTCTTTTTAGGTATTGGTTCTATGGTCGGTGCAGGTATCTTCATCGTTATTGGTCAAGCAGGAGCTATGGCAGGAAACATTGTCTGGCTCTCTTTTGTATTTGGTGGCATTATTGCACTTTTTAGTGGCTATTCTCTTGCAAAACTTGCTGTACGATACCAGTCTCGTGGGGGTATTGTTGAGTACCTTGTACAGGGATTTGGAGAAAACATATTCTCTGGTTCTATGGGTGTTATGTTTTACTTCTCTCAGCTCATTGCCGTTGCTGCTGTTGCCAAATCTTTTGGTACATACAGTGCTACTTTTATGGCTCATGGCGATACACTATGGATTAATATTTTTGCAGTTGGTGTTGTTGTTCTTTTTACACTCATTAACCTTATTGGTGCTTCTATTGTTGCAAAATCTGAAAATTTTATTGTTATAGTAAAGCTTTCTGTTCTTATAACATTCGCTATTGCAGCACTCTTTACCATAAAACCTGAACTTTTAAGTCTGCATGATATGCCACCTCTTAGTGGTATGGTTTTTGCCATTGGTATCACTTTTTTTGCCTATCAAGGCTTTAGTGTCATTACAAACACTGTTGAAGATATGGATAATCCGAAAGTCACCATGATGAAAGCTATGTTTATCTCACTCCTTTTTGTAGCGGCTCTGTATATTCTTACAAGTATTTCTGTTCTTGGGAATTTATCGTTAGAAAAAGTTATAGAGACAAAAGATTATGCTCTAGCAGAAGCTGCTAAACCTATTTTTGGAGAGTGGGGATTTAAAATTATGGCAGCTACTGCTCTTTTAGCAACGGCTTCAGCCATAAATGCAACGCTCTATGCTGTTTCAGATATTGGCTACACCATGGCAAAAGATGGAAATCTTCCAGAAGTTTATGAATACCATATTTACCAATCATTTGATGGTTTAATTATAAGTGCGTTACTTATCATTCCCATGATACTCTTCTTTAATCTTACAGAGATTACCACTGTTGCTGCCATTGTTATGCTTATAGTACAAGGAACTACGCACATTGCACATCTAAATCTCATCAAAGAGACAGGGGCAAAACGCTCACTTGTTATCGTAGCAATATTAGCAATGTTTGGAGTCGCAGGACTTACACTCTACTCTACTTACAAAACTATGCCAGAAATCGCATATTATCTTATAGCTACTTTTGCTATTGCATTCACTGCAGAATTTCTACTATATCACATCCGTGGGCGTACTATTTTAAAACAGACAATGTAAAATTGTAAATTTTGTCATCCCTCTCTAAGAGGGAATATTAAGAAAAGTTTTTACAAAGTGATGCAATCACTAAAGCATACTCATCATTCGCGAGTTCTGCTATTTTTTCACCAATCCTCTGTTTAGAAAGTGTTCGGACTTGGTTGATTAAAATATCAGAATCTTGATTAAGATTGCCTCGTTTAGATATTCTCATACGATATGGCTCCATATCGTCAATTAAATCAGTAGATAAAGGCATGAGTATTACAGTATCTAATACATCATTCTCATCATCATTAGATATTATGACTGCAGGTCTAATTTTTCCTACCTCATGACCTTTTTTAGGGTTCAAATTTACTGTAACAATATCACATTTCTTAAAGCCCATCATCAACTCCAAGTTCTGCAAATTCTAAATCTTGATGCTCTTTAAGTCTTTTAAGTTTATCAAGTTTTTCTTCTCTATCTATCTTATCAATTATTGGTCGAATATAACTTTCATATTTTGCAGATATATAATACCCTAGTGTAATATGTTTTCGTTTATCTACAATCTCACCTATATCCATAGCTTTAATAAGAGATGGTTTGGTTTGAATATCTGTTACTCCATAACTTAGCATTTTATATCCTTTGTCTAATCTATATGTATTATAACTAATATATAATACATATAGATTAAAACAAGTAATTAGTATTGAAATCTTTAGTTATTAAAATTTTTCTATCTACTTTCACTTCCAAATCAAGAAGTGAAAGAGGTAATCCAAAACGCTCCATTTTTACATAATCTTTAAAAGTTACAAGCAAAGAAGTTGCGTTATCTGCTTCTAAAATCGCTTGAAGCTCCTCTTTTGTAAAACTATGATGGTCTTCAAAGTAGTGCTTTTCTACAACTTTAGGAAGATATTTATTCAAACGAGAAGGTCTTGCTATTGCTGTTACAAGTGACATTCGTTGTGTTTGCTCTTTGAGTGTTACTACTCTTGTAAAGTCCACATCTTCTTTAAATACAACTGCCTCTTTACCCTTCCATAAACGCTCTCTATAAGGTCCACTTGGCAGACAGAAATTATTTTTTGTTGCTACATCTATAAGTACATCAAGCTTTTTTATGTCATGTTTGGAGTAGGCATCATCAAGCAAGACTATTTCGCACCCCATCTCTTTAGCTTTTTTGATGGCAGGTTTTCTATCTTCACTCACAATGACTACTGCGTTTGGTAGCTTTTTGGCATATATCATCGCCTCATCTCCACTCACACTTACATCACACAAAATCTCTTTTGTATCTTTGACAACAACAAGCCCTTTTGAGTTACGACCATAGCCACGCAAAATGATGGCAGGCTTTTTAAACGAAACTCCAAACGCAATGACAAGTGGAGTTTTTCCACTTCCACCAACTGTTAAATTTCCAACGCTAATAATTTTTATTTTAAAATCTTCAGCTCTTTTAAAATAAAAACGAAGATACATCACAAAACAGTAGAGCCAACTTACAGGGAGTAAAGAAAAGGAGAGAAGTTTTTGTAACAAAGATGGGTTGTAGAAGTACTCTTCAACCCAAAATACAAGAGATTTTTTCAAATCTTTTTATACTCTTGTCTTTGCAATTTTTTTCACTGCTTTTATAACAGTTTTAACCTCAGCATCACTCATACTTGCATAAAGAGGAAGTGATAACACTTGCTGAAAAGTACGAAGTGCTACTGGAAAGTCATTGACACGCAATGAGTATTTTGTTTTATAGTAAGTCAAAAGATGTAATGGAATATAATGAAGTCCACTACCAATACCTTCTTCTTGAAGAGCCATTGCAAAAGAGTCTCTATTTTTATCTATTTTAATAATATAGAGTGAAAATAAGTTCTCTTCATTATCTATATTTGGTACTTGAACATGCTCTACACCAGCTAGCTCCTTAGAGTACATTTGTGCTATTTCACATTCTCTTTTTACATTAGTATCTTGATCTTTTATCTGCGCACGAATATAGGCTGCATTGAGCTGTGATAAAGAGTAGTCATTCCCAATATCAACAACATCATAAATATACTCTAAAGCATCTTCATCACGAACCATAGCATGATGCGCTAGCAATCTTGCACGCTCTATTACCTTTTCATCTTCTGTTACAAGCATACCACCATTACAAATATTCTTTTTTAGATGTGGAGAAAAATCAAAAGTAACAATATCTGCACCAGTTGCACCTATTTTTTTTCCCTTGTAAGTTGCACCTAGTGCTTCACTTGCATCTTCAACAATTCTAACATTGTAAAGTTTTGCCATTTTATAAACCCGTTCTAAATCAACACTTTCACCACCAAAATGCGTTAAAATAACAGCTTTAAGTTTTTTTGACTTATGCTCTTGTAAATACAATTCAAGTTTATCTAAATCAATGTTATAACTATTTTGTGCAATATCAATAAAAACAGGTTCAGCATCAAAATGACGCACAACTTCTGGCACATTTGGATGTGCATTGACACTACACACTACTTTATCACCGCGTTTAAGATCAAACGCAAGCATAGCAAGGTGAAGAGCCGAAGTGCCATGGGAAGTTGCAAGTGCATATTTTGCACCTACATATTCACAAAACTCACGCTCAAGTTCTTCTATTTGATTTGTATCTTCTCCATCAAGGGCATCACTTACATTTGAGTGTGCATTTCTTGAACTTTCATATCTACTAAATGGTATTTTTAACTCTTTCATATTTTATTCCTTATAAAGTTATATCTCTAGGATAATTAAAATCATGTCCTAGCGTTCGCGATGTCAATTTTGCAATAACAGGCATCTTACGCTTAAAATGATTTCTAAAAATCCTTTTTATTATCATATCGAGCATTTTTTCATCAATTTTTAAATCAATAATCTCTTCACGAGATAGGCGTTCATCTACATAGAGTTTCATAGCACCATCAAGTTCTTTGTAAGTATAGCCTAAATCTGCCTCATCACTCTGTCCGTCCCATAAATCTGCAGAAGGAGGCTTTTTAATGATACTTTTTGTTACTTGCAAATATTCTGCCAGTTCAAAAACCTCACTTTTATATAAATCTCCAATCGGATTTATAGCAGATGCCAAATCTCCATAGAGTGTTCCATACCCTAGCATCAGTTCACTCTTATTACTTGTACCAAGCACTAAAGCATTTGCACGCGCTGAGATGTCAAAAAGTGTTGCCATACGCATACGAGAAGAGAAATTTCCCTTACGAAGATTATCCAAATCTGGATGCATGGCTTCATAGGCTTGTAACATCGGAGCAATACTACAAGTAATATTTTGAAGAGAAAAATCACGACATAATTCATCGGCATCATCAAGAGAGCTTTGTGATGAATAATGAGATGGCATTTTTACACATAATAAATCATCACCAAAAGCTTTTTGTGCCAACACAGCTACTACAGCAGAATCAAGTCCACCACTTAAACCAAGCACAACTTTTTTCATTCCAGTCTTTTTTACTTCATTATCTAAAAAGCGTACAAGATAATCACTTATTTGAGAATATTTACCCATTAAAATTATAAACCTTTAAAAATTTATTAACAATTTGAATTATATCTAAAAGAATTTAACACTTCTTTAACACTCCTTTAGCATTAGTGGTATATAATTGTAATAATAAATAGAAAGAGCTTAATATGCAAACAAACCTGATTATAAACAAACTAAAAGCAATTGTTTTTCTACCAATTATAATTATTGCAATTGGATTTACTTATTTTGTAACAAATAGTTACATAAAATATCAAGCGTTGCAAACACTTGAAACAAATATTCATAAAATCAAAAATATATCTACACTTATTAATAATTTACAAAAAGAGAGAGGACTTAGTAGTGGGTATCTTGGAAGTAATGGAAAACTTTTTAAAACACAACTTATAAATATGCAACATAATGTTGATAACTCTTTTAAAAATTTTATTTTAAATTCTCATAAAGATGGAGATAAATACATTCAAATCAAAAGTCAGCTCAAAGATTTACGAATGAATATTCATCATCTATCTACAAAAGTAGCGTTTGAATTTTCATTCTATACTAAACTTATTCAAAAATTCCAAACAAATTATCTTGAAGTTGTTCAAGATGTTCATGAAGCATCTTTAAAGAATATGCTTATCTCTTACACTAATCTTTCCTTCTCAAAAGAGGCATTGGGAGAGATGCGAGGCTCTATAAATGCAATTTTATCAGCACATCATAAAAATAAAAAATTACAAAATATACTTTTATTATCAAAAGGAAATTATGATGTATCTCTTCAACGATGTAAAGCAACACTTAATAAAAAATATATAAATCAATTAGCAAAAATTTTTTGTTCATCAGATTACAAATATATTCAAAAAGTCTTTTACAATATTAGTGTTAAAAATCTCTATACCAATAGTTCTAAGAAGTGGTTTATAAAATCTACAAATATTATTGAGAGTTTTTATTCTCTTGAACAAAATCATTTTACAGATATAGATAAAGAAATTCAACAAAATTTCATACAAGTAAAAATCACATTTATGCTAATTTTGCTACTATTCTTAATTATTACAGTTCTTACACTCTTATTTGGTTTACATATCAAACGAAATATTTTAAAAAATATTCAGCTCTTAGAGGAGTATAAAAATGCTGTTGATAGAAGTAGCATTGTCTCAAAAACAGATAAATCAGGACGAATTATTTATGTAAATGATAAATTTTGCAAAATATCTGGCTACACGAAAGAAGAGTTAATTGGAAATGCACATAATATGGTTCGACATCCAGATATGCCAAAAAGTGCATTTAAAGAGATGTGGAGTACAATATTAACAAAAAAACCATGGTTTGGCGTTGTTAAAAATAAAAAGAAAAATGGAGGTGATTATACAGTTGAGGTAACTATTAATCCTATTCTTAATGAACAAGGAGAAATAGAAGAGTTCATTGCTATTCGTAATGACATCACAGAACTTATTTCCCTCCATGAAGATTTAGAACATACTCAAGAAGATTTGATTTTTCGTATGGGAGAGATTGGTGAAACTCGTTCTAAAGAGACAGGATACCATGTACGCCGTGTTGCAAAATACTCTGAAATATTGGCAAAGCACT
The DNA here is from genome assembly GCA_027060825.1 of Sulfurimonas sp. Lineage (GTDB taxonomy): Bacteria > Campylobacterota > Campylobacteria > Campylobacterales > Sulfurimonadaceae > Sulfurimonas. Next base: position 1,781 of record JALSWC010000028.1, on the reverse strand, counting down.
ATGGACTAAAAGAAAAAGAAATAAAATATCTTACTACTGCCTCACCAATGCACGATATAGGAAAAGTTGGCATTCCTGACAATATTTTAAATAAGCCTGGAAAACTCACAAATGATGAGTGGATAATCATGCAAAAACATTCAACTATCGGCTATGATCTCTTTAAAGACTCCAATAAACCACTTTTACAAACTGCAGCTATCATTGCTTATGAACATCATGAAAAATATGATGGAAGTGGGTATCCAAGAGGATTAAAAGGTGATGCAATTCATATATATGGACGCATTACTGCACTTGCTGATGTTTTTGATGCACTAGAAAGTGATAGATGCTATAAAAAAGCATGGGAAAATGAGAAAATTTTTAAACTTCTAAAAGAGGAGAGAGGAAAACATTTTGATCCACGACTTGTAGATATTTTCTTTAAACATTTAGATGAATTTTTAGCAGTACGAGATTTTTACAATGAATCTAGTTCGTTTATGAAAGAGAATTTATAGAGTAGATTTATTTTTCCATCTTTTACTGACTGATTTTTCTTTTATGATTAAGTTTGGCTTAGAATAGTAATAATGCTATAATCACGCTAAAAAAAAGAGATAAATATGCAAATAAAAGTGCAACCAATGGGACCTTATCAGACAAACTGTTACATTGTCACAAAAGATGGCAAGGACATCATCATCGACCCAGGTGTTGATGCAACTGAGTGGGTCAAAAAAAATGTAACTAATCCAATAGCCATTTTAAACACTCATGGACATTTTGATCATGTATGGTCAAACTCAGCCCTGCAAAAAGAGCTTGGCATAAAACTCTATACGCCAAAAGATGATGTGATGCTACTAAATTCTTCTTCATGGATGCCCGACCTGCCACCCTCCACTCCTGATGTAGAAATTGAGGGAGATAAAGAGCTTGACATTGATGGCGTTAAAGTCAAATTTCGTCACTTTGCTGGACACACACCAGGGTCTTCTACTATTGAAATAGACGATGCAATGTTTAGTGGAGATTTTATATTTAAACGCAGCATAGGTCGTACAGATTTTCCCTATTCTAATCCATCAGATATGAAAAAGTCCCTTCAAAAATTTCAAAAACTTGACTTTGACAAAACCATCTACCCTGGGCATGGAGGAAGCACAAGTATAAAACAAGAACAACAATACAGCGACTACTGGATACAACAACTTTAAAAAGGGCAATAACTACCACCCAATCTTACAGCAAATAAATAAACTACTCTTTCTCTTTAGGCGTTCCACTTGCCTTCTCTTCATCATCAAGAAGATGAAGTTTAAGCACATGTTTTTCTGTAATGACTGTTTTAAACTCCCCTTCAAAAACTTTAATGTCAAGTACAAAAGCTTCTACATAAACATTGCGTTTACGACCCTCTTTTTGACGAACTCTTGCAATAACATTGACCTCATCATGCAGTTTTACAGGAGAAAGGAATTGACAATCACTTGCTACTAAAACAACATTTTTTTCATTGACAGCAAGCATTGCCGCATAATCTGCCGCACCAAATATAAAGCCACCATGAATAAGCCCAATATCATCAGCAAGCATCTCAGCAATAGTTGTAAGCCTTACCTCAACATACCCTAACTCTATTTTTACTATTTCACCACAAAGATTTTTATTTATACGCTCATGTGTTCGTACCAATACTTGCTCTGTTTCATCTCTATAATCATCTAATTCTAAATCTTCTTCTTTTGTTTTTGCCATTATTTTTTGTCCTTAATTAATCTTACATAAACACGCTG
>JALSWC010000027.1 GCA_027060825.1 Sulfurimonas sp. | reverse complement strand
TAATGATTGTATTGCTTCTATCTGCTTATGCACACCCTCAAGCTCTTTTTGAATACGATTCATTTCAAGCTCAATCTCTCGTGCATTTTCTATATTTCGCTTTATCTCCGTATATCTACTAATCTCTTCATCAATTTTTGTAAGCTCTTTTTGCATACTCTCTACTGTCACAAAATCTTCACTTGCAATATGTGACAAATCAATCTTTCCATCAAAAATATCTAAAACACCATCCTCAACATTTGAAATGCTTTTTAAAATCTCTTTTTTATCTAAATGTAGAACATCTTTTGACAAAACAGAAGCAAGCATCTTCTTTACATTTTCATCTTTAGAAATATGGTGAATAAGAAGATTTTCATAGTTATCAATCTGTTGTATAAGTTTTGTTTTTTCTGATGCTTTTTGTTGTAGCAATCTCTTAATATTTTCAAGCGTATAAGATTCTCGTTTAATGGATTCTAAGTTATATTTCATAGTATCTATTTGTGAAGTAAAATTAGACTGAGTAGCAAGAAGCAGATTTATATCATCATAAGCTTCTATTGTAGCTTTTTCTTTTTGTAGTTGCGTAAGAGAAACCACACTGTTTTGCTTAGCAAATGCGACCTTCCCCTTCTCTTCCCGCAATCTATTCTCTTCAGTTTCAAGAGGACGCATCTCTTTTTGTTCTATTGCTTCTATTTTACTCTTTGTATTTTCTATGGTTGCACTCAATTCTCTCTCTTCATTCATATAAAGATATTTAAAATGAGCATATGCCTCTTCTATTATTTCGCTCTTTGCTTGAAATTCACTAAAAAGTATTTTAAACTCATGAAACGGCTCTTTAACATTTCTTAATCGTTCAATATTTCGTTGCTGTCTTTGCATATTGACAATATTGTCATTATCAACATTGGTAAACTCTCTTACAATCTTTTCTCTACTATCTGCTACAAGCAAAGACTCTTTTACTGCACTATTGTCTATCTGTGTAATATCAAGTAAATATCTATATATTTTACTAAAAACATTTTGTTTATTCTCTTTTAACCATAAAATCGTTTTATCTCGCTTAGAGTGTCCATAGAGAAGTGCTTTGTACTTCTTCGTATCTAATTTTGCAATATTACCCAACAAATTCGCTTGAATATCATCAAATTTCAAAAGTTTAGAATTTTCTATAATCTTCTCTTCTATCTCATCATAAGAAGAGTTTATCTTATAATACTCCAAATCATTATTTACCCCTCGCTTCATCAAAACACAGAAATAGCCATCTTTATATATTTCAAAAAGTATATAATTTTTATCAAGCTTTTTAAAATAAAAATTAAGTGTCTCTTTTGCATTATGGTCAAAATTCCAATCTTTTTGACTTGGTAAGTAGAGAAAGTTTAAAACACTAATAAGTGTCGTCTTCCCTAGATTATTTCTCCCCACTATCTGAATAGAAGCAACATCATCTATACTAATGACACCTCTTTCATACTTTGCACAATTTAATAAAATAATTTTTGTTAACATATTTATTTCCTTTTTATATTTCTACGCTATTTATTCCATTCCCAAAGATTCAATATATTGAAAATAGTTCTCTTGCTTATTATTAAACTCATTTCGATATAATACAAAAATATTATAAAGAATAAAGAGCCATTTATGAAATACATACTTATTTTTCTTCCAGTTGTCATATATGCACAAAGCTTCATGATTTCACCAATACCTCTTCCAAAGACTTATATTGAAAATCTTGACCCTTATCCATGTAACAATATATGCCTTCAAAATTTTATTGACAAAGGAATGATATTTTCTTTTATGGCACACGCCAATCATAAACTTAACAATAAAGCCCTAAATGAAATTAGAAATATAAATATCTCTGTTCTTAATTTAGGAACTTTTAATATACATAGTGGTGTAAATATAGCCATGCTACTCCCATACAATAAAATAGGAAAGTATGCTGCATCCACTACAAATGCAGTTTTTGCTTATCTTATGACAAAAAGTAACTCTTTTTCACTCAAAAGTTATAAAATAGAAAGTGAAAGCAAAGAAGATATAGCAACAGCATTAAACAAAATAAAAGCAGATGGCTATAAGTATGTTATAGCCCCTTTTACAAAAAAAGGCGTTAATAATGTCATAGCTATTAATCCAGATCTCACTATTTACTTTCCAACTATTAACAAAAATGATGTCAATTCTACTTCACCATATCTCTATTTTGGTGGTATTGACTACAAACAACAAAGTAGGCTTCTTCTCAAAAAAGCTGTCTCTCCTCTTGTGATTTTTTCTGACAAATCAAATACAGGAAAAGAGCTATCAACATACCAAAAAAAGGAATTTTTACATCC
>JALSWC010000026.1 GCA_027060825.1 Sulfurimonas sp. | reverse complement strand
AAGAGTACACTGATGTTGTATTATGTGATTCTTTAGAGGCTATGAAATATATTTTAAGTAGAAAAAATGCACACTCTTAACTTACAGTCTCCGCTTAGTTACAATATGAAGCTATATTTAAGTGCCAGTTGCCTAAAATACAGCTAAATAGACTTAATAAAGTTTCTTGAAAAATTGAAGGAGAATTTATGCTAGAAATTAGATGGCATAGCCGTGCAGGTCAAGGTGCTGTAACTGGAGCGAAAGGTTTAGCAGATGTTATATCGACAACTGGTAAGCAAGTTCAGGCGTTTGCATTTTATGGATCGGCAAAGCGTGGGGCTGCAATGACTGCATATAACCGTGTTGATGATAAAGTTATCATGAATCATGAAAAATATATGGAGCCGGATTATGTATTTGTAATTGACCCTGCTCTAGTTTATACTTCTGATGTTACTATTAACGGCAAAGAAGATACTATTTATATCATAACAACACATTTGAGTAGAGAAGAGTTAATAGCTTCTCAACCAAAACTAGAAGGGAAGACAATTTATACGGTGGATTGTATTAAAATTGCACAGGAGACTATTGGTCGTGCTATTCCAAATACACCAATGCTTGGTGCATTTATGAAAATATCTGAGATGTATGACATAGAATTTTTTAAAGAGAGTATGAAAAGAATTCTTGCAAAATTACCTCAAAAAATCGTTGATGCAAATATGTTTGCAATTCAACGTGCATATGACGAAGTGAAATAAGGAGCTGATGATGGCAAATACAGGTTGGGACGAATTTGAAATCGGAGCAATGCTTCGTACATTTGAGGGTGAAGCAGGTGATATTGCTGGAACTCTTCAAGAAGACCGTAATTACACACAAAATAGTTCATTTAGTGCATCAGTAGCAGATTGGAGAATTGAGAAACCAGTTTTCAATAAAGATTACTGTATTGATTGTCAATTTTGTTGGATTTATTGTCCAGATATTTCAATCATTTCGAGAGATCAGAAAATGATAGGTATAGATATGGATCACTGTAAAGGGTGTGGTATTTGTGTTGAGGTTTGTCCAACAAATCCAAAATCACTTTTAATGTTCCCTGAAAAAGCAGACGAAGAGACAGAAATTGCTCAGTGGCCGAGCAAAGAAGAGAAGGAGAAATAGATGGCATTTGATAAAATGGAATTAAGAGATATTGAAGTATGGGATGGTAACTTTGCAGCTGCACAAGCACTTAGACAGTGTCAAGTAGATGTAGTATCAGCTTACCCTATTACTCCATCAACTCCGATTGTTGAAGGTTATGCAAAATTCAAATCTGATAACTATGTAGAGGGTGAATTTGTGATGGTTGAGTCTGAACATGCTGCAATGTCGGGATGTATCGGTGCTGCTGCAGCAGGTGGGCGTGTTGCTACTGCGACATCTTCACAAGGTTTGGCACTTATGTCAGAGACTCTTTACCAAGCATCTGGTATGCGTTTACCAATTGTTTTAAACATTGTAAACCGTGCGCTTGCTGCACCACTAAATGTTAATGGTGACCATTCAGATATGTATATGGTACGTGATAGTGGTTGGATTCAATTTGATGCATTTTCTCCTCAAGAAGCATATGACTTAAACTTTATTGCTTTTAAAGTTGCAGAAGATCACGAAGTGAGACTTCCTGCTATTGTAAATCAAGATGGATTTATGACTTCACATACTGCACAAGGTGTAAAGACTATAGATGATGATACAGCATTTGGTTTTGTTGGTACATATAAACCAATGAATGATATGCTTGACTTTGAACACCCTGTAACACATGGTGTACAAACTGAAGAAGATTGGCACTTTGAACATAAAGCACGTCAGCATAATGATATGATGACTATTGTTCCAGGTAAAATTGATGAGGCATTTACTGCGTTTGAAAAACTTACCGGAAGAAAATATAATCAAGTAGAAAAGTACGATATGGATGATGCTGATGTAGCAGTTGTTTGTATGGGTACTTCAGTTGAGACTGCTCGTGAAGTTGCTCTTGAAATGAGAGAAAAAGGCATTAAAGCTGGTGTTGTAGGTCTTCGTGTATTCAGACCGTTCCCATTTATGGCAATAGTTGATGCACTTAAAGATGTAAAAGCAGTAGCTGCACTTGACCGTTCGGCTCCAGGTGGAACTCCAGGTGCACTTTTCAATGAAATTGCTGGTGCACTTTATAATACAGACTCTAAAATGCTTCTTTCTGGATACATTTATGGTCTTGGTGGTCGTGACTTAACAAAAAAACATTTAGTTGATTTATACACTGAGCTTCAAGCAAATGCTGATGCAGGAAAAGTGCTTACAAAACAACAACAGTTTATCGGTGTTCGTG
>JALSWC010000025.1 GCA_027060825.1 Sulfurimonas sp. | reverse complement strand
CCGTAGTATGTCTCACCTATTATGTCATTTTCATCCTCACAAATAGCATGATAAGTATGTACAAAGTAAAGATAGTGTTCATCATCTAAGTTTTCAAAAAGAGGATGTTTTTTTGTAAACATTCTGTTCCATCCCATATGAGGAATTTTTAAAGCTTCATCAAAATTTTGCTTCTCAAACTTTACTACTTTTCCCTTGATGAGGGAGAGACCTTTATGCGAACCAAATTCTTCACTGCTCTCAAAAAGAAGTTGCATACCAAGGCAGATACCAAGCATAGGCTTGCCACTTTTTGCAAAATTTTTAATGGCATCTACCATTTTACGCTCTTGTAAATGCTCCATAGCATCACCAAATGCACCCACACCAGGAAGTACAAGTTTATCATACTCCTGAAATTTTGCAGGGTCACTTTCTACTACTGTCTCTTCTCCTAATTTAGCAAATGCATTCTGCACACTCGCTAAATTTCCCATATTATAATCAATAATTGCTATCATTTTTACTCATCTATTCTTAATTTTGTAAATTTTATATACACTGCCAAACTCACAATTAGTATAGCTACACCTATAATAATATAGATAGCATATATTAGTTTATTTGGATCAGTTATTGCAAACTTAAACACTAACATCAAAGCTTCAATTGAGAGTGCAATGATGATAGAACCCAAAAAGCGTACCATCGTTTTATGTGGCCCTGAAATATTATGCTCTTTATGCCGTCCCAATATCTCCTCTTCAATAAGCGTTTTGGAGAGGTCAAAAATAGCTAAAGAGAGTGTTAAAAGAATCGTTGCTTCAAAAAGGTTTTTGATTTTAAAATTAGTAGTTATAATTTCATCAAGAAAAAAGCTCTGGGCACTTTTAATAAAAAGAAGTAATGCTATTAAAATAAGTGCTATTGAAAAAGCTGCGTAACTATACTTAAAAAACTCTTTTGAAAAGCTATCTAAAGTAGTAGGATGGGCAACTTTTAAAACCTCTTCAAGAGGCATATCAATACAAGCCACATACTTTAACGCTCCCTCTTCATTAAATATAGGCGAAGAGGTAGTAACACTCAAATCTCCTGTAATTAAAGAAGGATACGGGTCGGTAAGCGTACATCTCTCTTCTCTTACAGCACGATAATAGTAAGCTCTATCTGCTCTAATTTTTCCAACATCATCATCAATTTGCTTTGTTTTGGTAAAAGTAGGACTAACTTGTACACCCTTCTCATCTAAGAGATAAACACCCTCGCAACTATCTAATTCTGATTTTATTTTCAACAGGCGAGGAACTATCATCTCATGAGTAATCGATGGAAGTCGGTTTGGAATATTTTTTGAAAACAGATAACAAAAATATGCTCTTGCTTTTGTACGACTCTCCGAAAAGCGTTGTATGTCTGATGGAACCATTTATCTACCCCTTATTTTACTTTATTCTAATTATATCAAAGATTCACTATAATGTCATCTATGAATAAAGAGATTAAAAAACTAGCGATTGTCCGACTCTCTGCACTTGGCGATATAGTCAATAGTGCAATTGTAGTACAATTCATCAAACAAAAATACCCAAATGCACGAATAGATTGGATTACAGAAGAGATATTTAGCGATGCCGTGAGCCTTCTTGAAGATGTTCAAAATGTACATACTATCAACCTTAAACAACTTAAAAGAGAGAAGAGTTTTAAACTGCTACAAAAGAACATCTCAAAACTCCATATTTTAGGTGAATACGATATTATTATTGATATGCAGGGACTTATAAAATCAGCCATTGTTGCAAGAATTATAGGTAAAAATACCCATGGATTTGACAAAAATTCAATAAGAGAATCTCTTGCATCTCTCCTTTATAAAACCACTTCACATATTGCTTACAGTGAAAATGTTGTCAAACGCAACTGTTTTATTATTGCAGATGCACTTAATTTTAACATTACAGATAGAATGATTTTAAATAAAAAACCCATATTTCAAGTCACAAAAGAGTACCAGTTATGTAGTAAGAAAAAAAATATTGCCTTCGTTGTTGGTGCATCATGGAAATCTAAAATTTATCCAAAAGAGGAGCTTGTAAAAGTTTGTAATGCACTTCAAGAACAAGCGTTCATTATCTGGGGAAATGAGAATGAAAAAGCCGATGCAGAGTGGATTTGCGAACACTCAAAGTATGCCGAACTTGCACCTGCTATGAATTTAAGTGAACTTATAGCTTTTATATCACATTTTGATCTACTTATAGGTAATGACACAGGTCCTACACATATTGCATGGGCGCAGAACATTTCATCTATCACTCTCCTTGGACCTACAAACAAGCGTATGCTTTATGAAACACCAACAAATGTGGCAATAGAGTCACCCTCCTCTGTCAATATAATGAAAATAAATAAAAATGATTTTTCAATAAAAGATATACCGTATGAAAAAATCCTCAAAGAGGCGAAGGAGTTACTAAAATAATGGGCTATAAATCTCTTCTTATCTTAGAAAAAATTCTTATGCGATTACCAAAAAGTGCTCGTAAGAACTTTTTTGTTTTTTTAGCGTTCATCGGCTATATTTCAACTAAAAAGTATCGCAACATTGTCAAACAAAACCTCAACTATGCTTTTGACAACAAAATGAGTGAAGCAGAGATAAAAGCAATCACAAAATACTCTTTTAAAAATCTACTTTTTAACTTTATGCACCTTATGGAACTACGACACATGACAAAACAAGAACTTGCAGATAAAGTGACACTTGTAAATCAAGAAGCAGTTGAGAGAGTACATAAAGAGGGGCGTGCTGTTATTTATGTCACCTCTCACTACTCTTCATGGGAACTTGGTGGTGCTTCACTTGGTGCTTTTGTTGAACCTCTTGCAGCCGTATATAAAAAGATGAAAAATAGTATTTATGAAGAGTGGCTTTTAGATGCCCGCTCTCATTTTGGAAATAGTAATTTAGAAAAAACAAATGTGCTAAAACCACTTATTCGTCTTATAAAAGATGGCAAAGCTAGTGGTATTTTAATAGATACAAACATCAATAAAAGAGAAGGGATTCTTGTTAATTTTATGGGCAAACCCATTCGCCAAACAGCAACACCTGCCTACTTAGCACGAAAATTTAACGCAGCGATTATTCCCGTAACTATTCGCACAGATGATGAGGAGCATTACCAGTTAATGCTTTTTGACGAGATTAAAGTTCCTAAAACAGACAATGAAGAGGACGATATTCAAAAAGCAACACAACTTCAAGCAGACTGGCTCACTTCTATTATTACAAAAGAGCCAAAATTTTGGTTTTGGTTACATAGAAGATGGAAGAGTGATAACCCTAAAATCTACAAGAATTAAACTTCTTCCTTTAAATCACACTCTATTGAGCGTGCCTCAAACAGTTTTAAAATGGTTAAGAAAAATGCGGTAATTGCAGGACCTAAAATCATTCCCCAAAATCCAAAGGTTGTAAGACCAGCAATAATGGCAAAGAAGATAATCAACTCATTCATTTTTGCAACCCCAGCCTTATGTACTTTTTGATTGATTTCTCGAATAATAAGAGGTTTCACAAAAGTATCGGCAATAATAGAAATAACAATTACAGAGTAGAGTGTAATAAAAATCGCATCATTACTATGCCCAATCGAAAACTCATAAATCATAAAAGGCAACCACATGAGCATGCCACCAATAACAGGAATTAAAGAGGCAAAACCATACATAATTCCAAAAAGTAAACCATTATAACCCATAAAAGAGATTGCAATTCCAAAAAGTGCACCCTCAAACATTGCAGTCGTAATAATAGAGTAAAAAACAACACTCATAACAACAGAGAGTTCTCGTATAAGTAACTGTGCATCTTCTACAGACATCTGCACAATACGCTTTAAAAAATAAACCATACTTCCACTATTATAATTTGCAAAAAAGTAAAATATAATAACTAAAAAAGCATTTTTGACAAATCCTGCACTAATAACACCAATTTTACCTGCAATATCTAAACTATGAGTAGTAAGAGCATTAATATTTACATCTTTTAAACTATCTTCAAAATAAGGCTTTGCAAAGTGTAAATATTCGGGAGGGTGTTCAATAAAATGTTTTATATACATCTCAACATTTTTAAGAGTATTAGGATCTAAATGTTTTAATTTTATAGTAAAATTTGTCAAAAAGTAACTCAAAGGTGCGAAAAATAGTATGGCGAGTAAAAGGCTTGAAAGGAGTGCTGCTGCCATTTTTGAATGAAATTTTTTTTCAAAATAATCTTGTATATTTGATGTTGAAATTGACAAAAGAACAGCTATCGTAATGACCATTAAAAAAGGTGCATAGAGAAGATACATCCAGTAAAGAGCAACGCCAAATAAAATAGCTATAAAATATTGTGTTTTCATCTAAAAAAGTGTCCCATCTGCATTTACATAACTCCTATTTAAAACATCATAAGTAGCAGGTGTTGCCCTACGCCCCTTTGCTGTTCTCTCCAAATATCCATTTGCTATTAAGTAAGGCTCTAATACATCTTCAACGGTTCCCTCATCTTCACTCAAAGCTGCCGCAATGGTACTCAATCCCATTGCCCGTCCATTTGCAGAGACAAGAAGGTTTAAAAGGCGTAAATCCATCTCATCAAAACCATGAGAGTTAATACCCAGTTCATTAAGTGCATATTTTGTTCTTGTATGGGTAATATCTGCTTCATCTGCTACATCTGCAAAATCTCTTACACGACGGAGTAAACGAAGTGCTATACGAGGCGTACCTCTACTGCGTTTAGCCATTTCAAACGCAGCTTCATAAAGAATCTTTTTTTCAAGTTTTTCAGAAGCCTGGGTAATAATCCGAGCGAGTTCATCATGTGAGTAAAAATTCATACGAAAACTCATTCCAAACCTATCACGAAGTGGATTTGAGAGCATTCCTGCACGCGTTGTAGCCCCTATAAGCGTAAAACGAGGCAAATCAATCTTCACTGTCTGTGCAGCAGGTCCACTGCCTATAATAATGTCAATACGATAATCTTCCATAGAGGAGTAAAGTATCTCTTCAACAGCAGGAGAGAGACGGTGAATTTCATCTATAAATAAAATATCACCCTCTTCCAAATTTGTTAAAATTGCTGCTAAATCACCGCTCTTTTCTATCATAGGTGCTGCTGTTACTTTAATGTTGGCATTCATCTCATTTGCAATGATGAGTGCTAAAGTTGTCTTCCCAAGCCCTGGAGGTCCATAAAAAAGAACATGGTCAAGTGCCTCTTCTCTCTTTTTAGAAGCCTCAATAAATACAGAAAGATTTTTTTTAATCTGCTCTTGACCAATGTACTCACTCCAAGCATCAGGACGCAAAGTGACTTCACTACTCTCATCTTCAACACTAAAAGTTTCAATATCAACAACTCTATCCATTGCATCTTCAGCCATTAATATGTATGCTCCTCAGATGGAAATACTTTTGTTGCAACTTCATCTGCATACTCTTTCATTGCATTTTTTACTAAAGTTGCACCATCTAAATATTTTTTAACAAATTTTGGTGTAAAAGCTTCAAAAAGCCCTAACATATCTGAAAAAACCAGAACCTGCCCATCGACATCAGCCCCAGCACCGATGCCAATAACAGGAATATTCACAGCCTCTGCCACCTCTTTTGCAACATCAGCTTTTGTGCCTTCTATTACCATACAAAACGCACCTGCTTTCTCTACTGCTTTTGCATCGGTAATTATAGAAGCTCTTTGTTCTTCTGTTTTTCCTTTAACTTTATAGCCACCCTCACTACGAACAGATTGAGGAAGCAATCCTATATGCCCACATACAGCGATGCCATTTGCAGTTAAATGTGCTATAACATCAGCTTTATCTTGACCACCCTCAATTTTTACACAATCTGCCTTTGTTTGTTGAAAAACTTTTATGGCATTGTCTAGTGCTATTTCTTTGTTTATGTAAGTACCAAAAGGCATATCACATATAACAAAACTATTTGATGCCCCCATACAAACTGCATTTGTATGATAAATCATCTGTTCTAGCGTTGCAGAGATAGTATCATTTTTTCCTGCAAAACTCATGTTAAGGCTATCACCTACTAAAATCATATCTGCACTTTCACTAACAAGTTTAGAAAATAGTGCATCATAGGCCGTAATCATCACTAATGGTTTTACACCTTTAGCCTGTTTTATGGAAGATATTGTTAATTTTTTGCTCATTTGAAAACTCTTTGTAGTTTAATGAAAGTATTTTAACTAAAAATTGCTATAATTTGGCAATAGACTTCTATTATAAGGAAAATTATTTAATGGGCATACGCAGTGATTTAGAAACAAACTTTGATTATGAAATCGTTGATGAGTTTTTAGACCACTACTCTATGATGGTTGAAAGCATGGAAGTAATGGTTATTGACCTAACAAAACCCGATATGTATAAGAGAAGTATCAATGAGCTTTTTCGTGTATTTCACAATATAAAATCAGCTTCTGGATACTTGCAAATACTCCCTATGAATAAACTAGCATCATTTGTTGAAGATGCCCTTGAAGATTTACGCAATAATAGTACTTCGATTAATCAAGAAACAGTTGATTGGCTGTTACAAATAAGTGCTATGTTTGCTACTTGGAAAGATAACTTCAAACAAGATAGCGAACTTAGTAAAATAAAATTTTCCCTACTTAAAACTCCCGATATGGATAAATAATGAAAAAACTCGTAGCATATATAACCTCTGGATACCCAGACAAATCTTTTAGTATTGACTTAGCACTCTCTCTTGGCGAAAATGGCGTTGATACTCTTGAACTCGGTGTTCCTTTTTCTGACCCCGTAGCAGATGGTCCAGCCATTGAAGATGCCAACCATAAAGCACTGGAACTTGGTTTTAAATTTAAAGACCTTTTAGATATTTCAAAAGTCGTAGCACCCAAAGTAGATACCCTCTGGATGGGTTACTTTAACAGCTTCTATCAACAAGATATGCATAAATTACTCCCACTTGCAAAAGAGCTTGGTGTAAATGGACTTATCATTCCTGATGTACCCCATGAAGAAGCAAAACTCTATAAAGAGCTTTTTAGTACAAATAGTATTGCAAATATCTCTTTTGTAGCACCTACTGATTCTGAAAAACGCATAGAAGAATTGGTAAGCGATGCACAAAAATTTATCTATATGGTAGCCTATACAGGCATTACAGGAGCAGGTGTGGCAGAAGATTTACAACCATTTTTAGCTTCTATAAAAAAATATACACAAACACCCGTATATGTCGGTTTTGGAGTTAATGAAAAAACAGCAAAAGAGAAAGTAAAAGGAGCAGATGGCGTTATCGTTGGAAGTGCTTTTATAAATATTCTTTTAAATGAAAAACTCTCTGCTAGCCAAAAAATAGCACAATGTAGTGAACTTGCAAAAGTTATAAAATATGAAATAAATAGTTAATTTTTTATGAAAATATGGATTTCAAAAACGGTAACACCCACATATAAACTCATAAAACTACATTGTGAACAACATAGTAATTATGAGTATTTGGGAGATTTAGATGATGCAGAGCTAAAAAATTTCTTTTTAGATTTACAAAAAGATATTGATGTCAAAAAAAATACAAAACTTCTACACTATTTTGGTTATTTACACCTTTTTATAACTACAAAAGAGTAAACCAATAAGGTTTAGTCCATATTGTATTTAAAGATAATACTCGCGTACCCTGTTATAAAATCATTGAATGTATAAGTTACACCATTTTTAGTATTTGTAGCATCAAGCAACATTAATCTTGTACCAAGCTCCAAATCTATAAGTTTATTTACATGAAAATTCACTCCTGCATCAGGTCCATAATATGGATTAGAAATCGTTCGGCTACCTATTTCATCTTTTACTTTGAATTTCATATTTGCAATACCAGCATTTGCCCCAATATAAATATTCATTTTAGGAGATACATTTAATAGATAATCTAACTCACCTCCATATGTTCCTATATAGTCATAAGAGCTATTAGGTTTTGTATAGTAATTTGCTGTTAAAAATATTCTATAGTTCTGAGACTCTGCACCTAGTTTAAAACCAATATTTCCAACAGTATTTGTAAATGTTTTATTTTTATTTGAGACATCATAATTAATTTGTGTCACACCACCCTCAATTCCAATTAAAGAATACTCTGGAGAGATTACTGTATCTGCCATTACAGCACTACTTAACATCATGGCTGCAATAAGAGCCTTACTTAATCTATTTTTTATCATTATCACTACCT
>JALSWC010000024.1 GCA_027060825.1 Sulfurimonas sp. | reverse complement strand
GAAAATTTAACATAAGTAAATATTAAAAAAAGATTAAGTAATTTTTATGGAAAAAAAAATTATAATTTGGAAATACATATTCAAGGATAATACATGAAATTATTAAAAATCTCTCTTCTCTCTGCTATGACACTCTTAAGTGTTACACTCAATGCTAGTGAATTTCAATATGCAAAAGGTACAATGGACATGAAAGGTGGGTTTATTGGCTTAGATTCTACTATTAGTACAGATATTTCCACATATACTCTTACAGAAAAACATAAAAATATCTTTTCTACTACTTGGTATTATCACTATGACTTTACATGGTATGACTCAAAAAAAATGGTCAATGGGCAACAAAAGTACAATAGTATAGGCTATATTCCTGCTATCAATTATCGTTTACAAGGGCTTGATGCCAATCTTGTCTTAGGAAAAGATTTATACCATAAAGATAAAAGAACATTTTTTGGTCTTGGTTTAGCACTTGGTATTTCTCTTCCTTGGATTGATAGCGATAAAGACTCTTCAAACAATAACAATAATAATAATACAAATCAAACTATGAACGCCATGAAAAAAAGTAAAACACAAATACTTACTTATAAAATTGGTCCAAGTATCAATGCCAGTTATGCCTTTAGCAAATATGTTATGACATATCTTAATGCAATGATTGCTTATCAAACGGGATCAATCAAAAATGACTATCTCAACAGTAATTCTCATACTGATGGTATTTTTCAAGAATACGATGCAGGTATTAAAGTGCAACCTTTTGCAAAAGACTTTCATGAAAGTTTTATAACTCTTTCTCCACGAATCTATGCTACTCTAGGTTGGCGTTATGTTTCATGGAAACTTACAGATGTAAAATTAAATGTAGCAAGAGCAAATGTACCTCTACCACAAACTGATTTTAACAGCCATAGCTCCATGGGATATTTTGGTATAGGGTATGATTTTTTCTAAAAAAATACTATTTAGAGGTCTTTGCTAGCAAATTGCTACAAAGACCAAACACTAAACTTCTTCGCTTTTATTTTTCTATTTTTAAGCCCTTTTTCTGCTTCATTTATAAATTTACTCTCTATGGCAACATAGGCTTGTCTATCGTAGATGTCAATTTTACCAATATTTGCACCTTTAAGACCTACATCTCCCGTTAATGCCCCTAAAATATCTCCTGCACGGAGTTTATCTTTTTTACCACCCTCAATTACAAGCGTAACATACTGTGGTTTCATCTCAAATGTAGTATCTCTACTTAAGGCACTCTCTTTTAGGAATATTACTTCATCACTTGCATACTCTTCTGCCTTTTCACTCTCAAAACTTTCATATAAAGATATGGCAATCCCCTCAGCACCTGCACGACCTGTTCTTCCTATACGGTGTGTATAGGTCTCAAAGCCATGAGGCAGGTCATAATTGACCACCATACTCAACTCTTTAATGTCAAGTCCACGAGCTGCCACATCTGTTGCCACTAAAATAGGGCATGATTTGTTAGCAAACTGCACTAACACATCATTTCGTTCATACTGCTCTAAATCTCCATGAATAGCCAGAGCATCTACCTTGTTTTGGACTAACGACTCTGCTAACTCTTTGGCTTGTAGTTTTGTGTTTGTAAAAACAATAACATTTTGAGGCTTATATGTAGAAAAGATATTTACAAGAGTATCGAGTTTGTTATTTGTCTCATAAAACTCCTGCACTATTTTATTTTGCACTTCACTTGTCGTTGTTTTTACACTCACTGCATCTTTTTGAATTTTTTTACTGATTTGTAAAATAGTATCATCATAAGTTGCAGAGAAAAGAAGTGTTTGTCTCTCTTTTGGAACAAAAGATAAAACACTCTCTATCTCCTCTATAAAACCCATATCAAGCATTCTATCTGCTTCATCAAGTACCAATGTTTGTAAGTTTGAAAGGTCAAGACTCTCTTTATTTAGGTGTTTAAGCACTCGCCCAGGAGTTCCTACAATGATGTGAGCCTGATGCGCAAGTGAGCCAAGTTGTTTTCCAAAAGACTCCCCACCTGTCAGCATCAATATTTTAATATTATGCTGAAATCTTGCAATACGGCGAAGCTCTTTTGCAACCTGATCGGCTAATTCTCTTGTAGGGCAAAGTACCAAAGTCTGCACACGAAATTTTTTTACATCAAGTTTTGAGAGTAGTCCAATACCAAACGCAGCAGTTTTCCCACTCCCAGTTTTAGCTTCAGCAATCACATCTTTGTTTTGTAAAATAAGGGGAAGAGATGCCTCTTGAATAGCTGTCATATTTTGATAGCCAAGAGCATCTAAGTTTTTTATCATCTCATCAGAGAGTTGGAGGTTTGAAAATGTCATAAGTTATAATCTTTTTTAGAATTATAGCATTTAAACTCCCTTTTTTAGTTCATACATCAAAATTGATGCCGCCACTCCTACATTAAAACTTTTTATACCCTTTTGCATCTCTATGGTAAGCACCTCATCACAAACATCTAAAATCTCTTGTGCTATTCCTCGTCCTTCATGCCCCATAATAAGCACCCATTTTTTAGCAGGTTGTAAATCACGAAGCATCGTAGAGCCTACAGTGACCTCTGCGGCATAGACTCTATATCCTCTCTTTTTTAAAGTGCTAATTGTCTCAAAAATATCTTTATAAACATCTATTTTTAGCATCTTCGCATAGCCCATAGAGACACGCAAAGCACGCCTATTAAAAGGATGAGGCGAAGATTTTGGTAACAAATATGTCCCCACACCAAGTGCTGCTGCACTTCGAGCGATAGAACCAACATTTTCACTTGAAGTAATATTGTCAAGCATAATAATCTGCTCATCAGCCTCATCAAGTGTAATATCATCAGGACGAATACCATGCATCATACAGTTATGATGGATTTTATGTCCAACAATCTTACCCATCTCCTCTTTTGTAGTCAAGTAAACTTTTGGCACACCTTTTTTTGCAACAAGCTCATAAAATTCATCATAATACTCCTGTGTAGCAAGGATACTTTTTACCTCAATATCACTCTCTAAAATCAGATTTACAACCTTTGGTGAATCTGCTATAAAACTCCTATCACTTCTAAAGGCTGACTCTCGTAATTCTTTATAAATTTGTATCTCATCGGATTCTATTGTATCAATTTTTATTATCATTTTTTATCTTTATCGACACGAAACCAGCCTGCAATGGAGTATCGTGTTTTTTTTGCAGGTAAAACTTCATGAGGAAAATTCTCACTCATAAAAACTACTAAAGTGTTTGCATTTGGCGTTACTTTTTGCAACTCTTTTCCCTCTTTATCATATATTACAAGTTTTCCACCATCTGCATCACCCCACGAGTCATTGAGATAATAGACTGTCGTAACTACACGGTTTTTGGAATTTTTAAAAGCATCAAGATGTTTCTCATAGAAATCCCCTACTTCATAACAAGCAAAATGTGCCTCATAATAACGCAATCCAAGATAGAGGTGACGGTTCAAGTAATTTTGTAAGCCAGTAGTAAATGCAAGGTATTTCTTCGTAGCCTCTGCATCGGCATCTATCCAAGAAATTTTATCTCTACGCCTACTTTTATCTATAGCCGAAGCAGTTGAAACACCTGCATTTTTATACTTATTACTGCATTTAGCAAGTTGTAAAAGTTCAGTGCATAAGAGTGCATTTAGAGCATTGTCAATAACAATATATCCATCAGTTACTAAAGCATCAGTAATTTGTTCATAAAGTTTTTCATACATAAGAGTATTGTAGCTAGAAGAAGATTTCCAGTCAAGCTGGAAATCTGTAAAAAAGGGGATTAGATTGGTAAAACTCTAATTTTTTTAGAAAGTTTCTCTTTTAAAGTGCTTTCTATTGCATAAAGAGTTCCTGTCGCAGATGAAGCACAGCCATCACAAGCACCCATATAACGAATGTAAATATCTATGTAATCATCATCTTTTTTGATGTCAATAATTTCCATATTTCCACCATCCATAATAAGAAACTGACGCACATTTTCATCAATAACAGCATCAACTGCTTTGATTTGCTGTACAAGTGTCATCTCTTCAAAGTTTCCAGCACCTTCAAGTTGTGCATCAGCTGATGCTTTCATTTTCTCTTCATCCATTTCACGGCGAGTATCTGCCAAGATGTCCACAAGATAATATTCTCTATCTTCATGACCACCTGGTTTGATACAAGATTTACAAAAACCACCAGCTTTTGTATAATCTGTAATCTCTTCAACAGTTTTTAAATCATTCAAACGAATAACCTCTTGAATAGTTCCAAGAGAGACACGCGCACATTCACAAACAATGATGTCCTCTTCAAAACTCTCTTCAGTTACACCAAGATAGAGTGAAGCTGCTTTTTTAATAACATCATACGCCATTACAGAACAGTGCATTTTTTGTGGTGGAACAGCTGGAGTATCTGGGTCATCACGCAATGCTTTTTCAACATCAATATTTGTAATTTTTACTGCCTCTTGAACAGTTAAACCAATACAAAGTTCCGTCATAACATCAGATGATGCAATGGCAGTACCACACCCAAAAGATTTGAATTTTGAGTTTACAATTTTATCTGTTTTTGGATCAACTTCCCAGTATAATCTTACTGCATCACCACAGCTCTCAGCACCGAAATCAGCAACAATAAGCTTATTCCCATGTGACTCAGCCTCTTCAGGAGTAATCTCCCCTTGATGTTGTGGATTGTTCATTAAAGTTGTTACTTTATTTGAGTAGGCGTCCCATAAAGAAGCACCTAATAAATCATCTTTTGCCATATTTTATCCTTTAAATTATATTATTATTAATGTGCCATATGGTGTGGCATTGCACACTCACCAGCTTCTCCACCAGGAGTCGGTTGTACTTTTGCAAACGAGCTTGAAATAGCACGAAGTCTTGCTACTGCATTTTTAAAGTGTTCTATTGTGTAGTCTATCTCCTCATCTGTTGTAAAACGAGAGAGTGAAAGTCTTATACCCGTGTGAGCGAGTTCATTATCTGCACCAATTGCAAGCATTACTGTATTTGCTTCTAGTTCTGCCGATGCACAAGCAGAACCTGTTGATGCTCCAATTTGACCATTATTTAAGTCCCAGAGCATACCTTCACCCTCAACACCACGAATAGAGATAAGAATAGTATTTGGTGTACGATTTTCGCGACTTCCTACTACAAATGTATCACTAAGCTCTAAAAGTGCATCTTCAAGTCTATCTCGTTTTGCTCGAATAGAAGCAATTTTTTCTTCCATATTTGTTGTTGCAAGTTCTATCGCTTTTCCCATACCAACAATGTAAGGAACATTCAGCGTTCCACTTCTTCTATGACCCATCTGTTCACCACCATGAAGGAGTGGAGAGAGAGCTTGAGAATTTTTGATATATAAAGCACCTACGCCTTTTGGTCCATGAAATTTATGTGCCGACATTGATACAAAATCAATATGAACATCTTGTAAATCAACTGGAATTTTTCCAACTGCCTGCACACCATCAGAGTGAAAAAGTACACCATTTTGTTTACAAATTTCACCAATCTCTTTAATAGGAAAAATCATACCTGTCTCATTACTTGCCCACATAATAGAGACTAAAGCTGTTTTGTTAGTAATAAAGCTCTTTACAACATGAGGCTCAACAATGCCTTGCTCATTTACAGGTAAATATGTCACTTTTACACCCTGCTCTTCAAGCCATCTACAAGTAGAAAGCACCGATGGATGTTCTACCTCTGTTGTAATAATATGGTCTTTTTCACCATTTACAATATAATCATTAAAGACTGATTTTAATACCCAGTTATTTGATTCTGTTGCACATGATGTAAAGATGATGTCATCTTCATCACTTGCATTTAAAGCAGTATAGACTTGATCTATTGCTTTTCTGATGTAAGGATGTGTTGCTGTTCCAAATTTGTGAAGTGAACTTGGATTTCCATACATTTGACTAAAAAACGGTTGCATGACTTCCACTACTTGTGGATCACACATTGTAGTAGCGTTATTATCTAAATAAACTTGCATATATTTTCCTTTTATCTTAAATAAGACTATTTTTGTCTTCTTTTACTTTTGACATCATAATAGTTTTGACATTATGATTTGCTTAAGCCAAACTGAGTTTATAGTATCTTTAAGATTTAAGTAAAAAATGTTACAATGGCTCCTTAACTTATAAGGAGTATTTTATTAATGTGTAATTTTAATAATCAAAGCGATGAAACAAAGGCTGTTGTTCATCTTTTTATGCAAAAAGCAGCAAAAAGTATTGGAGGAGTTAATTTTTTACTTGCACTCATAGAAGCTCTTCGTGCGAAAAAGCCCAATCCTCTTATGCAAAAAAATTGTCAAGTTGCTTCAAACAATACTATTATAAAATGGAATAAAGTCGTTTTTAAAGATAAAACAGACATTATAGAAAAAATTTTAATAACACATAGAGAGTCTCAAGAGAAAGATTTTAATATTCTTAATGAAGAAAACATAAAAACGAGAAAAAATATACTCAATATGGTAAGAACACTCACACCATTAGAATTTATTGTAACACCACAAAATCCAAATGATGGGGAAGGCTTTAGCTTTGGTGCTTTTGATACTGTTAGTGAAGATGTTGTAAAATTTAATCCTATCTTTATTGCCCTCTTTTTCTGTTCTACTGCGTTTACAAAAAGTGCTATGAAATATACAGTTACTATCTAATTCTTTAACAAAGAGTTCTCAAAATAAATCACCTGATTGCGTCCAAGCTCTTTTGATTTATACATAGCAATATCAGCTTTTTTGAGCAACTCCATTTTATTATCTGCATCATCAGGATATACAACAACACCCATACTTGTTGTTACATTCAATTCAATACCATCAAGAATCCAAGGCTTTCTAAAAAGTTCTATTGCTTTCTCTACCAAAGAGTGAAGATTTTTTTGCGTTATATTTGTAAAAAGAAGAATAAATTCATCTCCACCAAGACGAGCAAATATATCTTCAATTCTTATATTTGGCAAAACTCTTTGAGCGACTTCTTGAAGAAGTTTATCTCCAATATCATGACCATAAGTGTCGTTTACCTCTTTGAAATGATCTAAATCTAAAAAGAGCAGTGCAAACTTAGCATTGGTTCTTTTTGAATTGGATATAAGCCTATCGAGTTCATTTTCAAAAGCAAATCTATTAAGTATGCCTGTAAGTATATCTTTTGTGGCTAGTTCTTTATATCTTTGCTCACTCTTTGCAAGAGCAGATTGAGATTTTTGTTTGAGTTCTTCATAAAGTCTCTTTATCTCTTGTTCGGAAGCTTCATCTGCTAAAATCAACTCCTCTAAATCATCCATAAGGGTATTAAAACTTTCACCAAGTTCTTTAATCTCTAAAGGAGCATCTGTGTCAACTCTCTCTTTTATATCCTTATTTTTTGTAAGTATCAATATTTTAGATTTAAATTTTTCTATTGGTTGGACAATACTCTTTTTTGCTATAAACATTGTTATTAAAATTAAGAAAATTGTGGTTAGAAATATAGTTGTTATTACTTTTATAATTAAAGCGTGTATTTGTATTAAAGCATCTTCTTTCATAACAGTAATCTTCGACTCTATAGTATCTATATATGCCCCCGTTCCAATAATCCAACCCCATGGTTTAAATAATTTCACAAAAGATATTTTAGGCTGAGGATTTTTAAAACCTGGTTTTGCCCATAAGTATTTTACTATTCCTGAGCCATTATCTTTAACTACTTTTTCCATTTCATTAAACATATATATGCCATTAGTATCTTTCATAAAAGACAAATCTTTTCCATCAAGACTTGGGTCTATTGGATGCATAATCATCTTTGGTTGTCTGTCCATTATCCAAAAATAACCACTTTTACCAAATCTAATTTCAGAAATAGTTTTGATAGCCTCTTTTTGTATATCTTTTGTTATATCTGACACATAAGCACCAGTACCAATTACCCAGTTATAGGGCTTAAATAACTTTACTAGAGATATTTTTTTACCATATACTTTTGATGAAGGAGTATAAAAACTATAGCGTATAATTGCTTGATTACATTTACAATTTTTTAATGCATTAACCCCAAGCTCTACAAATGGAACTTTTGAACTATTTATAAATACTTTACCATTAAATTCTGGTTTTATTGGATGCATAATCATTTTATAGTTCATATTGTTTATCCAAAAATAGCCATTTTTACCATATCTATGTGATTTCACAATAGCTTTTAGATGCTTTTGTAACTCTTTTTTGGACATAATCTTGACATTTTTTTTATACTCTTTATTTAAAA
>JALSWC010000023.1 GCA_027060825.1 Sulfurimonas sp. | reverse complement strand
ATTTAAGTGGTGTTACTAAGTTACTCTTTTTAGGAAGTACTTGTATATACCCTAAAAATGCTCCTCAACCTATGAAAGAAGATAGCTTACTCACTTCTGAACTAGAATACACAAACGAACCTTATGCTATAGCAAAAATAGCAGGTATAAAGATGTGTGAGTCTTATAACATACAGTATGGAACTAACTTCATTTCTGTTATGCCTACAAATCTTTATGGTCCAAATGATAACTTTGATTTAGAGACTTCTCATGTTCTTCCTGCACTTTTGAGAAAAATGCATGAAGCTAAACTCGCTAATACTCCTCAAGTTGAGATATGGGGAAGTGGGAAGCCTAGACGAGAGTTTTTATATAGTGAAGATATGGCTGATGCTTGCATTTATCTTATGGAAAGAATTAACTTTTCGGATATAATAAAAGCAGATGATTCAAAATTCAAAATTCAAAATTCAAAATTGAACGAAGTTCGCAATACTCATATCAACATAGGAACAGGTGTAGATATAAGCATAAGAGAACTTGCAGAGACTATAAAAAAGATAGTTGGTTACAAAGGTGAACTCTATTTCAATGATACTAAACCAGATGGAACTATGATAAAACTTACCGACCCATCTAAGCTTCATGCTCTTGGATGGAAACATAAGGTAAATCTTGAAGATGGAATCCGTACTGTTTATGAGTGGTATCTTTCTAATGTTGAATGCTAAATTATAAATTTTGAATGGAGAATCATAAAAATGACCAATATAATACTATGCGGTGGAAGTGGTACAAGACTATGGCCAATTAGCAGAACTTTGATGCCAAAACAGTTTGTTAAGTTATTTAACGACAAATCACTTTTTGAACTTACAGTTGAGAGAAATTCTAAACTATGTGACAAAAATATGATTGTATCAAATGCAGAGCAATACTTTTTAGCATTAGATCAGCTTGAAGACAATTCAAAATTCAACATTCAAAATTCAACATTTCTATTAGAGCCTGTTGGAAGAAATACAGCTCCTGCTATAGCTCTTGCTTGTATGGCTTTAGATAAAGATGAGATAGTTTTAGTTACTCCATCAGACCACCTTATAAAAGATGAAGAAGAATATAAAAAAGTTCTCACTCAGGCTGAGGAGTTAGCAAAGCAAGATAATCTTGTAACATTTGGAATTACTCCAACATTTCCTGAAACTGGATTTGGATATATTCAAGCAAAGCCTGAAGCTAACGATGAATGCTTAATGATGAATGTTGAATGCTTTAAAGAGAAGCCAGATTTAGGAACAGCAACAATATATTTAGAAGAAAATTCAAAATTAAACATTCAAAATTTACCATTAAAATACTATTGGAACTCTGGAATGTTTATGTTTAAAGCAGAAGTGTTTTTAGAAGAACTCCAAAAATATTCTCCTAAAATTTATGAGGCATGTAAGAAAGCATTTGAAAATAAAAAAATTGATAATTCAACATTAAGAATTCAGCATTCTCATATGGAAGCTATTCCAGATGAGTCTATTGACTATGCGGTAATGGAAAAGTCAACTAAGGTAAAAGTAGTAGCTTCAGATATAGATTGGTCTGATGTAGGAAGCTTTGATGCCCTGTATGAAGAACTCCCAAAAGATAAAGATGGTAATACTCTAAATACCAAACATATATCTATAGACTCTAAAAATAATCTCATCCAAGGTAATGATAAATATATAGCTACAATAGATGTAGAAGACCTTATCATAGTAGATACTGGAGATGCTCTTTTAGTGAGTAAAAAAGGGAGTTCTCAAAAAGTAAAACAAGTTGTCGCAGAAATTAAAAAAACAACACAACTTCATAACATCCATCTTACAGGACACAGACCATGGGGAAGATACACAGTTCTTGAAGATACCCCAGGTTATAAGATAAAAACTATTGTAGTAAAACCAGGAAAAAGGCTATCTCTTCAAAAGCATTTTCATAGAAATGAACATTGGACCGTGGTAAGTGGAACAGCTACAGTAACAGTCGGAGATACAACAAAACTCATACGACCAAATGAATCAACTTACATCAAAATGGGAGAAGTACATCGATTAGAAAATGAAGGAAAAATCCCAGTCGTTATGGTAGAAGTGCAAGTAGGTGAATATACTGGTGAAGATGATATAGTTAGACTTGAAGACGATTTTAAAAGAGATTGAGGTTTAAATATATGATAACCCTAGACGAAAAATACACCTTTAGAAATCTTAAACTAACTTATGTTAAAATACTGTATTACAAAATACAAAAGGTGTAATTATGACAGCAACGATAAGATTGGATTCTGCTTTAGCAAGTACATTAGATGATTTAACTACTATGCTACATAAAAGAAAAAGTGATGTTATACGCGAA
>JALSWC010000022.1 GCA_027060825.1 Sulfurimonas sp. | reverse complement strand
GCAGTAGCCACTTCAAATGGAACTTCTGCACTTCATATAGGTTTGAAACTTGTAGGAGTAGATGAGAGTTGTGAGGTAATAACACAACCTTTGACATTTATAGCTACTGCAAACGCCATTAGTTATTGTAATGCTAAGCCAATATTTGTAGATGTAGAGAGAGAGACTCTAGGCTTATCTCCTGTAAAACTCCAAGAGTTCTTAGAAGAGTTTGCAACCCTTGATGAGCAAGGAAATTGTAGAAACAAATCTACCAACAAAATCATTAAAGCATGTGTACCGATGCACACTTTTGGGCATCCATGTAAAATAGATGAGATAGTAGAAATTTGTGATAGTTACAACATCGCAGTAGTTGAAGATTCAGCCGAATCTCTAGGCTCATACTACAAAGGCAAACATACAGGAACATTTGGAAAAGTCGGTATATTCTCTTTTAATGGTAATAAAATCATTACAACTGGTGGTGGTGGTATGTTAGTCACTGATGATGAAGAACTCGCCAAAGAAGCAAAGCACATTACAACGACAGCAAAAATTCCTCACCCTTATGAGTATATCCACGATGAGATAGGCTACAACTACAGACTCACAAATCTTGCAGCAGCACTTGGTGTGGCTCAGATGGAAAATCTCTCACTCTTTATAGAAAAGCAGAGAGATTTAGCTGATAAATATGACAATTTTTTTAAAGATACAGCGATAGAGTTTATAAAAGAGCCTAAAAATTCTCAATCAAACTATTGGTTAAACGCAATTATTTTAAAAGACAAAGAGGAAAGAGATAAGTTTTTAAAATATACAAATGATAATGGCATTATGACTCGCTCTATTTGGAGACTGATGAATAGATTAGATATGTTTAAAGATGCTCAATCTGGTAACCTTGATAATGCAGAGTGGTTGGAAGAGAGAGTTGTGAATATCTCAAGTAGTGTTATTGTATGACGAAGCCTAATATTCTTTTAATCGGTGGTGGTGGGCATTGTAAATCTGTTATAGATGTTATAGAGCAGGAAAACAAGTATGCTATTGCTGGGATTATTGATAAAAAAGAGCTTATTGGACAAGAAGTTTTAGGATATAGAATTATCGCTTGTGATGATGAGTTAGAAACACTATTCCAAAAGTACAAATACGCAATAATTACTGTTGGGCAGATTAAATCAAATACGCTTAGAGTGAAACTCTTTAAGAGAGTAAAAGAGATAGGCTATAAATTACCCGTAATTATCTCCCCATTAGCTTATGTCTCACGACACTCATCGGTAGAGGAAGGTACAGTTATTATGCACAATGCTTTCATTAATGCAAATGCAAAAATCGGCAAAAATTGTATCATAAACACAAAGGCATTAGTAGAACATGATGCTACAATAGAAGATAATTGCCATCTCTCAACTGCCTCGGTCATCAATGGTGGGGTAACTCTAAAAGAGAATACATTTTTTGGGAGCAATGCCACTTCTAAAGAGTATATTGAAATTGATGCTTTTGTAAAAGCAGGGAGTTTGGTAAAATGAGTGTATTTATAATTGCAGAAGCAGGTGTTAATCATAATGGTTCTCTTGAATTAGCAAAACAACTCATAGATGTTGCAGTAGAAGCTGGTGTAGATGCTGTAAAGTTTCAAACATTTAAAGCAGAAAAACTTGTCTCTAAAAACACTCAAAAAGCTACCTATCAAAAAGAGAATATGAATAATAGTGACGATAGTCAGTTTAGTATGCTTAAAAAGCTAGAGCTAGATGTAGCCACTCATAATGAACTTATAGCTTACTGTAATGCTAAAAATATTATGTTTCTCTCAACTCCTTTTGATCATGATAGTATAGATTTATTACATGATTTACAACTCCCAATCTTTAAAATCCCAAGTGGAGAGATTACAAATTTACCATATTTGAGACATATTGGTAGTTTACAAAAAAAAGTGATACTCTCTACTGGGATGGCAGACATCGGTGAGATAGAAGATGCTTTGGATATTTTAACAAATGCAGGTACAAAAAAAGAGAACATAACAGTCTTGCATGCAAACACAATGTACCCAACCCCCATGGAAGATGTAAACCTCAATGCCATGCTAACAATCGGCAATACTTTTGATGTAGCTTATGGATACAGTGACCACACTTTAGGCATAGAGGTAGATATAGCAGCTGTAGCATTAGATGCAAGTGTCATCGAAAAACATTTTACACTTGACAAAAATATGGAAGGACCAGACCATAAAGCCTCTTTAGAACCCCACGAATTAAAAGCTATGGTGCAAGCGATACGAAATATTGAGTTGGCTTTAGGAAGTAGAGTAAAAAAACCAACCCCAAGTGAAACACCAAATATGGAAGTCGCAAGAAAATCCATTGTTGCAAATTGTG
>JALSWC010000021.1 GCA_027060825.1 Sulfurimonas sp. | reverse complement strand
ATCTACTACTGAATCACGCTTGATCCAGTAGTGGTCACTCACCATCTTTATAAGTTTTAAGTCCATGGCAGTCATAAAAAACCCTTAGTATGTTGGTTGGTTATAGATTACAAAGTTTTGTGCAAGTGCTTTTAGTTCTTCTTTTATTTTTGCTTGTAATTCTGTATTTGTAATGTCATCTAAAACATCAGCCATTTTATTTGCTATAAGTTCAAACTCTTTCTCTTTCATTCCACGAGAGGTAAGTGCAGGAGAACCAACACGAATACCAGAAGTAACAAATGGACTTCTTGTCTCACCTGGAACAGTGTTCTTGTTTACTGTAATACCTGCATTTCCAAGAGCTGCATCAGCCTCTTTTCCAGAGATTTCTTTACCAACAAAGCTCACAAGCACAAGATGATTGTCTGTACCATCAGAGACTACATTGTATCCTCTTTTCATAAGTACATCTGCAAGCACTGAAGCATTTGCTTTTACTTGTTTTGCATACTCTTTCCACTCAGGGCTAAGGTTATGTTTAAATCCAACTGCTTTTGCTGCAATTACATGAACAAGTGGTCCCCCTTGAAGTGCAGGGAAAATTGCAGAGTTGATTTTTTTTGCAATATCTTCATCATCGGTCATAATCATACCACCACGAGGTCCTGCAAGTGTTTTATGTGTTGTTGTTGTAACAACATGAGCATAAGGAAATGGGCTAGGGTGTTCACCCGCTGCAACAAGACCTGCAATATGTGCGATGTCAGCAAAAAGAATAGCACCAACTTCATCAGCTATTTCACGGAAGCGTTTAAAATCAATCTCTCGTGCATACGCAGAAGCACCACAAACAATGATTTTTGGTTGTACAATTTTTGCGATGTCTAAAACTCTATCGTAGTTGATGCGACCATCAAGCTCAACACCATAAGTAAATGAACTGTAGTTTTTACCAGAAAATGATGGTTTTGAACCATGAGTAAGATGTCCACCATGGCTTAAATCCATACCTAAAAGTTTATCACCAGCTTTAATAAGTGCTGCATAGACTGCACCATTTGCTTGGCTACCTGAGTGTGGTTGTACATTTGCATATTTACAACCAAAAAGTTCACATGCTCTGTCAATTGCTAATTGTTCTACACCATCTGCATACTCACATCCACCATAGTAGCGTTTAGCAGGGTATCCTTCGGCATATTTGTTTGTAAAAACAGAACCCATAGCTTCCATAACTGCAGGAAGTGTAAAATTTTCAGATGCAATCATCTCTAAATGGTCTGTCTGTCTCTCTAGCTCTTTTTCACATAAATTAAATATTTCTTCGTCAAACTCTTTTAAAAAACTCATAGGGGTAATTTCCTTGTAAAAATTAAAATATGCCTATTATACTGAAAATATAATAATAAAATTCTGAATAAAATAATAGTAAATATAGTTAAAAGAAAATAATTTTCTTTTAAGTTCACCTATGCAATAATACACCAATTCATAGTTAGAAAAGGATAAAACATGAGAAAATATGAAACATATAAATGTAACAAATGTGGCAATATAATAGAAGTACAAAGTGTAGGTGGAGGAGAACTTCATTGTTGTGGTGAGGCTATGCAAATGGTTATAAAATCACTTACTTTGGTGAATCTTATGAAAGCATTTGCAGGAGAATCTCAAGCGAGAAACAGATACGAGTACTATGCAAAAGTAGCTCAAAAAGAGGGCTATAGAGATATAGCAACACATTTTCAAAGAGCCGCAAATAATGAAAAAGAGCATGCAAAACTTGAATTGGCACTGTATAATAGAATGAAATTTGAACGAGAAAATAATTTTGGTACAACTGCTGAAAATTTACAAGATGCTATTAATGGTGAGCATTATGAAAATGCTAGTATGTATCCTGATTTTGCTGCTGTTGCAAAAGCCGAAGGCGATAAAGAAGCTGCAAGACTCTTTAGTGCTATTGGAAAAGTAGAAGTAGAACATGAAAAAATGTACACAACGCTTTTAGAACGATTGAATACTAATCATGAATTTGAGAGTGATGAAGAAGAAGCGTGGATTTGTGAAGTATGTGGACATATTCATTATGGGAAAAAAGCTCTTGAAAAATGCCCTGTATGTAAACATCCAAAAGAGTATCAATCTCGTTTAGTTGAGATGAAATAGAGTAGAATTTTTTCTACTCTTCTTCTTAAACCTCTTCACAACTCTCATCATTGAGAGGTTTCATAGCAGGGAAAAGAAGTACATCGCGAATACTATGCTCATTTGTAAGTAGCATAACGAGTCTGTCTATTCCAATTCCTTGTCCCGCTGTTGGAGCCATACCGTAGCTTAATGCCTCAACAAAATCACTATCCATCTCATGTGCTTCATCATCACCACAATCTTTGGCAGCCATTTGTCCCTCAAAACGCTCTAATTGGTCAAGTGGGTCATTCAGCTCTGAAAAAGCATTTGCAATTTCACGCCCTGCAATAAAGAGTTCAAATCTTTCAGTAATCTCTGGATTTGTATCACTTCTTCTTGCAAGTGGTGAAATTTCAACTGGGTACTCTGTAATAAAAGTAGGGTCGATGAGTTTCTCTTCCACAAATTCATCAAAAAGTTCTCCTTGAAGTTGTCCAAGATTCATTTTCTCATTGACATCAAGATTTTTCTCTTTTAAGTATGCAATGATTTTTGCTTTATCATTTACTATATCTGCTGGTACACCACCAATAACTGTAAGTGATTCAATAAGTGGAATCTCTTGAAAATTTTCAAAATTAACTTTTAAATCTCCATAAGGGAGAAGAGAAGGCAGTTCTAAATGTTCAAATAGATACTGAAAATACTCTTTTGTAATTTCTATTAAATCTTTGTATGTTTTATATGCCCAATAAAATTCTATAGAAGTAAATTCAGGGTTATGTGTTGCATCCATTCCTTCATTTCTAAAGTTTCTGTTGATTTCAAACACAGCTTCAAAACCACCGACTATAAGTCGTTTTAGGTAAAGTTCTGGAGCAATTCTTAAGTATCTGTCCACATCAAGTGCATTATGATGCGTAATGAACGGTTTTGCATTTGCTCCACCTGCTATTGGATGCATCATTGGAGTTTCTACCTCTAAAAATCCTTTCTCTTCAAAAAATCTTCTTGTAAGAGAGATAACACGAGAACGGGTTTGAAAAGTTTTTCTTACTTCTGTATTCATAATTAAATCAAGGTAGCGTTTTCTGTATCTTACCTCTTTATCTGTAATACCATGAAATTTTTCAGGAAGTGGACTAATTGCTTTTGTTAAAATTTTTAAATCATCAGCATGAAGAGAAAGCTCTCCTTGACCTGTAACAAAAGGGTAGCCATGTACTTCTATAATATCGCCTACTTCAATATTTTTTTTGAAAATAGTATTGTAAAAACCTTCAGAAAGATTGTCTCTTGCCACATAAAGTTGTAGCATCCCACTCTCATCTTCTATCTTAACAAAACTTGCTTTTCCCATAATGCGAAGAAATTTTATACGCCCACTAACAACATAGAGGCGTGTTGCATCTCTTTTATCTTCTTTTTGCTCAATATCTGAGTTTACATTTAAAAATTTTTCTATAGTTGTATTTCTTTGAGAGTTGTTTGAGTATGGGTTTATACCTGCCTCTCTTAGTACATTTGCTTTCTCAATTCTTTGTTGAATGAATTTATTACTGAACAATCAATTTTCCTTTTTGTAAGTATCTATTTTTTTTTGACATTTTTTACAAATACCGTAAATTTGCATAGAATGGTTTTCCATTTTAAAACCAAGTTCATCAGTGATGGTATGTTGGCGTTTTTCTATTTCCTCATCTACAAACTCTGTAATCTCGCCACACTCAGTACATATAAGATGGTCATGATGCTCTTTTGCCCCAAGTTCATATTTTTTCCCTTGTGCGCCAAAAGAGAGAGAAGTAACAACATTTGAACCCTCAAGTAAAGAGAGGGTTCTATATACAGTAGCAATACCAGTTTTTAATTCTGGATATTTCTCTTGTATAAGATGATGCAAAGATTCTGGAGTGAGATGTTCATCTGAATTATAGAGCGTTTTTAAAATAACTTCGCGCTGTATAGTAAATTTCAAACTATTAGCCTTCAGCAACTTTTTGAAATTTGCTAAAAGTTTCTCATATTTAATGGTTCTCTCATTAAAGTCAGTTGTAATATTTGGCATCTTAATTCTCTGAATTGCTATCTATTTTTGTTGTATCTTTTTTTTCTCTGAATTGTTGCATTTTTTCTTTAGTATCATTAACTGCTTTTTTTACCTGTTCTACGACATTTTCTTGAATGTTTGCTTTCACTTTTTGAGTCGTTTTATCTATAGTTGTATTAATCTCACTACTCATTTTAGTCGGATCAATTTTCATAATATATCCACCAGTCTCAACAAGTACAGGAAAGAGTAGGCTTCCTTTTGTCACTGAAGTAATGGTAGGTTTAAGTGATTTAACATTATATACAGCAAAGGCAATAACAGCAGCGATAAGAAAAAACTTTCCTGAAGCAAAGATAAATCCTAAAATTCTATCAATGAGACCAAGTCCACTAAGAGAACTTAACTTTTTAAAAGCAAATCCAACTAATATCATAGCTATCCAAAAGGCTATTAATGTAAATAAAAAACCTGTAAAGGCTATTGCTGAATCATTAGAAAAATGAAATATGTTTTCATTTAAATATGCTCCTACTTTATCTCCTGCTCGAGAAGCAACAAAGAGGCCTCCTATGATGCCAATAAGTCCAAATGCTTCTTTGAAAAAACCATTAAATATTCCTTTTAACCCAAGTAATAATATTAAAATTAATCCAATGATGTCAAAATAATTAAATTCCATATTTTATCTCCCTATAATTAAGTACTTTTCTCAAA
The DNA here is from genome assembly GCA_027060825.1 of Sulfurimonas sp. GTDB lineage: Bacteria > Campylobacterota > Campylobacteria > Campylobacterales > Sulfurimonadaceae > Sulfurimonas. Next base: position 21,269 of record JALSWC010000021.1, on the reverse strand, counting down.
AGTAACAGTATAAATTTATGTAATTATACATTTTTAAGCATAAAAAAAGCTTTTCTGAGTGATATTTTAGCTAAAATAACAAAAATATAATTTAATAAGGTTCTATTATGAGTACTTGGAGTCCATCTAGCTGGAAAGAAAAACCAATATTACAACAACCAACTTATCCTGATCAGGCAAAACTGGAGTCAGTTCTCTCAGAATTGAGAAACTATCCACCGTTAGTGTTCGCTGGAGAAGCCCGTTCTTTAAAAGAACAACTTGCAAATGTTGCAAAAGGGAAGGCTTTTTTACTACAAGGTGGGGATTGTGCTGAGAGCTTTTCAGAGTTTCATGCAGATAATATTCGTGATACCTTTAAAGCATTAATGCAGATGGCAGTTGTCATGACTTATGCTGGTGGACTTCCTGTTGTAAAAGTAGGGCGTCTTGGCGGTCAATTTGCAAAGCCTCGTTCATCAAATACAGAAACTTTAGATGGTATAACACTTGACTCTTACCGTGGTGATATTATTAATGGTATAGACTTTAATGAAAAAGCACGCATTCCTGATCCTGAACGAATGATAAAAGCATACAATCAAGCGACTGCAACACAAAATTTGCTCCGTGCTTTTGCATCGGGTGGTTTGGCTGATTTACATAAAGTAAGTAAGTGGAACCTTGATTTTGCTCATAAAAGTGAAATAGGTGAAAAATATGAAGCTATTGCTGAAGATATTGAAAAATCTTTGAAATTTATGGGGGCGTGTGGTGTGACTTCAAAAACATACAGAACACTTCGTGAGACAGACTTTTTTACATCACATGAAGCACTTCTACTTCCATATGAAGAGGCATTTACTCGTAAAGATTCCATTACAGGTGATTGGTACAATGTAGCTGCTCATATGGTATGGATAGGAGATAGAACACGCCAACTTGATGGTGCACATGTTGAGTATATGCGAGGCATTAAAAATCCTATTGGAATTAAAGCGGGACCATCTATGGATCCTGAAGATTTAGTGAAATTAGCTCAAGCCGTAAATCCTGAGAATGAAGCAGGACGACTTAATATCATTGTAAGAATGGGTGCAAACAAAGTTGGCGATAATATGCCACAACTTATTCGTGCTATTGAGAGAGAAGGTTTAAATGTTGTTTGGTCATGTGACCCAATGCATGGAAATACTATTAAATCTTCAAATGGGTATAAAACGCGTCCTGTTGATGATGTTTTAACTGAAATGAAGCAGTTTTTCCAAGTGCATCGTTCTGAGGGAACTTTTGGTGGTGGTGTTCATTTAGAGATGACTGGTAAAAATGTTACTGAGTGTATTGGTGGAAGTTTTAGGGTAAGAGAGGAGGATTTAAGCTCTCGTTACCATACACATTGTGACCCTCGTCTAAATGCAGACCAATCACTAGAGCTTGCATTTTTAATTGCAGACTCTTTAAAAGATGCACACAAATAAGTAAGATACTTTTATCTTACTTGAAAGATATTCTCTTTTTGTACAATAGGAAAGTCGGTTCCATAGCTGATTCTTTGTTGTATCCCTCCACGGGCTGTTAAATCTACGGTAATCCCTAAATTTTGCGTCTCAATATTTTTTGTAATAGTTGAAAATATCTCATAAGCGATGTCTTCTGCATTGAGTTTTTTATCTCGAAGTGAAGTGATGTACTTTTTGAAATCTTGTAGATTAAAAGTTTCCCCTAAACTCATAAAATTGACATAAACACTTCCCCGATATGGTTGTCCACTTTTTGCAAGAAAAAGTAACTCATGCGAGAGGTATTGGATTTTTGTATTTTTTACTATATCTACTTGTTGGAGTTGCATTAGCCTATCCTTTGAGGGTTGAGATTACGATTTAGAAATCTATACTTTTCTATGTCCTTATACTTTTCCTCTTCATTAGAGTAGCTAAACGCAGGATGTATGCTAATGTTGCCTCGTGGATAAAAGAGTCCAATAACTTCAAGATATTTTGGTTCCATCAGTTTTACTAAATCTTTTCCAATTTTATTGATAACATCTTCATGAAACTCTCCACTATTCATAAAGCTAAAGAGATAGAGTTTGAGCGATTTGCTCTCAACCATTTGAATATCTGGAATATAGTTGATAATGAGCGTACCAAAATCGGGTTGATTTGTTTTAGGACAGAGTGAAGTGAACTCATCGGCATTAAGTGTTACCCAGTAATCCATTTGAGGGTGAACATTTTCAAATGTTTCAAGCAGAGTTGGGTCGTATTCGTATTTGTATTGCGTTTGTTTGCTACCGAGTTGTGTTACTTCAGAGGCTCTTTTAGTTTTGTATGCTTTTTCATCCATTCTCTATCTCTTCCTCTTTTTCTTGGATTGTTAAAAGCTCTTCAACTTTTTCTTCATACTCTGCTTCAAGGCTTGCAAGCTCTCCTGCAAGGGCTGTAATGCCTCTCTCCTCATAGCATGCTGGATTTGTAAGGCAAATATTCATCTTCTCTATCTCCTCTTCAAGTGCATCTATTTCTTCAGGGAGTTTTTCAAGTGCCATTTTCTCTTTAAAAGTGAGTTTAAGCTTTTTCTCCTTCTCTCTTTTTTGCTCTTTTGGTTTCTCTTGTGTCGCCTCTTTTTCCATACTATCAAGCTCTTGCAACTCTTTTTCTAGTTCAAGGTACTCAGAGTAGAGCTGGTGTGACTCCTCTATGGTTTTATCTGCTTTAAATATAAAGAGTTTTTTAGCAATTTTATCAACAAAGTATCTATCATGAGAGACAATAATAACTGCTCCTGCAAAGTTTGTTAGCTGTTCTTCTAAAATATTGATAGTAGGAATATCAAGGTCATTGGTAGGTTCATCAAGGATGAGAATATCTACATCTTGTGTAAAGAGGAGAGCTAAGGCTACACGATTTTTCTCTCCACCACTGAGTACGCCTATCTTTTTATCTAAAAATTCTCGTGGAAAGAGGAAGTTTTTGAGGTATCCATAGACATGCAGGTCACTTCCTCGTACATTAACACGGTCTCCTCCATGTGGACAAAAGGTCTCTATAAGATTTTTATCATCATCAAGCATTTCACGATGCTGGTCAAAGTAGCCGACTTTAAATTCACCGCGTTTGATGATGCCTTTAGTTGGGTCTAATCTTCCTAAAAGTGCTTTAAGTAGGGTTGATTTTCCACTTCCATTTGGTCCTACAATGGCGATAACATCTTTTTGCAGTATTCGTGTTGAGAAATCATGAAGTAGTTCTTTGCTTCCAAGTGTGAGTGCTAAATCTTCTACTTCAAAAAGCATCTTTTGTCTGTTGATGCTTTTATCTCTGTTGAAATGTTTTGCTTCTCTTTGAAGTTCTACAGACATTTTTCTTATTTTTGCTGGGTTCGTTTTTGCAGCATCACGCAGTTGCATAAGTCGCTCTTTTCTGCCCTCGTTGCGTTTGAGTCTTGCACGAACACCACGAGCAAACCACTCATTTTCTCTTTTGAGAACGCCTAAAAGATTATCATGCTGTTTTTGTAGCGTTCTTAAATACTCCTCTTTTTGTGTAAGATAGCTAGAGTAACCACCACTATATTCATGGAGTGTACAATCATCAACTTCAATACTTTTTGTAGCAATTCTGTCAATAAAATATCTATCATGAGAGATGAAAACAAGGGTAAATTTCTCTTTTAAAAGAAGTTCTTCAAGAAATTCTACCATATAAACATCAAGATGGTTGGTAGGTTCATCAAGGAGTAAAATATCTGGTTTTTGTAAAAGTAAAGAGGCTAGGGCAACACGGCGTTGCTCTCCTCCACTTAACAGTGCAATGGGCTTTTCTTCATATTTTTTTAGATCAAAATGTTGAATAATGCGTTCTATTTTATCGTCAAGATTCCACGCCTTATGATGTTCTATGTAGCGAGAGAGTTGCTCATGCTCATCAAGTAAAATTTTGTTTTCAAAATCTTCTGATAAAAGTAAAGAGAGTTCATTATATCTCTCTTTTGCTCTGTTTAGCTCTTTAAGTCCTGCCTCTACTGCTTGTCGAACCGTATGACCATCTTCAAATTCAGGACGCTGGTCAAGCATTTTTACCTCTAAATCATTTTTGGTAATGCGTCTGCCACCATCTAAATCAAGTGTGCCATTGACGATTTTCATAAGAGTAGATTTCCCGCTACCATTTTTACCAATAATAACGATGCGTTCACCCTCATCTACATGAAAATCAACTTCTGTAAGAATTTTTTGTGCCGAATAGTGTTTTGAAACTTTTTGTAAATCAATTAATGCCATTTGGAATGATACCCTTTGTGAGGTTAGGATAAACTTTTTTCAAAATATTGTCTTATATCAACTCTCTATTATTGAAATTAGTATAGTATGTACACGATTTATTAAAAGGAAGATTTTTTGGGTATTTTTATACATATACATTTAATTGCTGCTATTGCATGGATTGGTGGTTCCATTTTTATGTTTGTTTTAGGGGTTTCACTGCGAGATAAAGAGAAACAAAAACAAGTTTATCCTCATATTGGACCTATTTTTGGCTATTTTGAACTTGTTTCTATTGTTCTTTTATTAATAACTGGAACTATTATGATAACAAATGATGGACTCTTATCACAACTTTTTACGAGTGATCACTCTTTAGTTATAGATACTTTACGAAAAAAATTATGGCTCGTTCTCGTGATTGTAATTGCAACAGTCATTCATTTTATTATTGCGTTTAAAACAAATAATGTAGAGAGGACGAAATTACAAAATATTATTTCTCGTGGTTCTTCACTACTTATTTTCTTTCTAAACCTTTTTGTGTTACATTATGCGATTGTAATTCGTTCCATTCTTGGTTAGGACATATCTCTTTTGCACTAAACCAGCTAGCAATTTCTTCATCTGTATAGTGGTACTCACTTTGATGAAGGGGAATAGCACTATTTCTCATCTTTGCACGGACTATTCCAACAATTAAAAATGTTATGAGTAGTGTTGCCCCTGCTATAAAATAATCATATAAATACCATGCTATAAATGCTGTGACAAAGCTTGAATACTGTAGTAAAAGTTTTATGCTAAATGCAATCAACTTGCACTTTCTTGAGTGAAGTATTGGGGTTGGTTCTATTAAATCTATATAATCATTTTCCATCGAGTAAAACTCCTATGTGGATTTTTAAAGTCTTGTTTAGTTTAAATAATTTCATAAGTTCTAAATAAAACTTTTTTTACCACTTTTATCGTACATATCTTTGTAACGGAATGTGATGAGATTTTGCATGATGGCAAAGAGGACCATGAAGTTTAAAAAGCTACTTCCTCCATAGCTAAACATTGGCAAAGGCACACCAACAACAGGGGCATACCCTATTGTCATAGATATATTTACTCCCATATAGATAAATATCATAAAAGAGATGGCGGCGGTGACAATCTTAATGAAATAATCTTTGTTAAATATACTTAAACTTAGTAGATGTAAGATAAGTAGTGCATAGAGTGTAATTAGTCCAGAAGCTCCTAAAAATCCTGTACGCTCAACCACAAATGCAAAGATGAAATCACTTGTAGCAATTGGCAAGAATTTCATTCGCGTTTGTGTTGCATTTGCCTTATCTTTACCACTCCAACCACCTGAGCCTATGGCAATTATAGACTGTTGTACATGATATGATGGTTTTTTACTTAAAAAACTGGTAATACGATCTTTTTGATAATCTTGGAGTAGAAATTTATATGCAATAGGTGTAAAAAGTGAAACAACAATAACAATAGCAGTTAAAATTTTCCAGTGAATACCAACATAAAAGAGAATAGCAAAACCAATGAGTAGTAGTACCATAGCTGTACCAAGGTCAGGCTCTTTTGCAATAAGGATAAAGGGAATAAAAATATATATACTTAGCTTTAAAAAGTCCTTGAGTCGGTAGCCTTGTAATGGTGGAGGTTTTTTATTTATTAAATATGCAAGCATTAAAATAAGGGCAGGTTTGACAAACTCAGAAGGTTGTATCGTTGTGTTTATAAAAGGAATATCTAACCATCTTTGTGCACCTAAACGAGAATATCCAAAGAACTCAACAGCAAGTAAAAGTGCAATATTTGCCCAATAAATAAAAGGAATAATCCAGCTCATTCGACGGATAGGAAGCACAAAAATAACTAAAAATGTAATAAAGGCAACTGTGACATAAGCTACCTGTTTTTGAGCAAGTGCGGGGACAGCTTCATTAATGAGCCAATGAGACATTATAACCAAAGGAATTATAAGGATAATAGAAAGAAAGTCAAATTGTGATAAAATACTCTTATCAAATCTCCACAAATTTATATCTCCATATTTAAATTAGTGTGATTGTAACATAAAGGTAATAAAGAATGATAAACACACAACAGTATGTATGTACAAATCCTGATCGTTTAGATATATTTTTAACAGAACAAATAGGACAAACCCGTTCACAAATAGCAGGACTTATAAAACATAATTGCGTTTTTGTAGATGGCAAAAAAGTAGCACGACCAGGTGTAAAGCTAAAAGTAGGGCAGAGTGTTAAAGTAGAATTTCCCCAAGCAAAAAAGCAGAAAGCACTTGATGTTGATTTTGATGTAGAAATTCTTTATGAAGATGATGATGTTTTAGTTATTAACAAACCAAGTGGTGTTACGGTGCATCCAGCTCCTAGTGTTAAAGATGCAACTTTGGTTGATTGGTTGAAACACAAAGGTGTGCGTCTCTCTACCATTAGTGGTGAAGAGCGTCATGGAATTGTGCATCGGCTCGACAAAGGAACAAGTGGAACAATGGTTGTTGCTAAAAACAATGAAGCACATGAATTTCTTTCAAAACAGCTACAAGATAAGAGTATGGGACGATATTACATCGCTGTTGTTACCCCTCCGTTAAAAGAAGATGTTACAATAGTAGAATCAAATATTGGGCGTAGTTCACACAACCGTTTAAAGATGGCATGTGGGCTTGAACATGGTAAATATGCAAAAACAATGTTTAAACATCTTGCTCTAAGCGCAGATGAAAAAATACAGCTTATCGCATGTAAACTTTTTACTGGAAGAACGCATCAAATTCGTGTGCATTTAGAGAGTTTGAACCGTCATATTTTAGGTGATCATATATATGGATTGACTCCTAAAGTGGAGAAATCGGAACGAATTTTACTCCATGCATACTTAATATATTTTATTCATCCAACAACAAAAAAGAAGCTTTATTTTAAAGCTGATTTTGATAAAATAATGAAAGATTCAATAACAAACAAATTTGATAAGGAGATTTTGAATGAAGTTATCGACACTGAGTATATTATGCACAGCTTCACTACTGTTTCTTAGTGGCTGTGTTTCACTAAGCCCAAAACCACAGGAAAAGGCTGTTATTGACTCATCATTGCCTGTAGTTACTTTAACTAAACACGGAATTATTAGAGATATGAAAACTATTGCGTTTGAGTGGAAGAGTATTCAAGACCCTCGTGTAAAAGTAATATATGTTTACAAGAGAGATTTTTCAGATAAAATGGATAAACAGATACATTATTTTTCGACAATAAATAATAGATTTCAAACGCATTTTGTAGATACTTCTGTACAACCAGATAGCAAATATGGCTATGCATTTCAAGTGGCTTCAAAAGATGCAGAAGGTCCATTAAGTAGAATTTTTGTTGTAAAGACATTGCCTGTTTTACAGTCTGTAACTTGGATTCACTCTATACAAGGACTTCCTCGTATGGCAAAAATCATTTGGAGGCCAGATGAGAATGAAAGAGTCGAAAAGTATATTATAGAGAGAAAAACTTATAGTAGTGACAAGTGGCAAAAAATAGCCACTTTAAAAGGAAGATTAAATGCAGAGTATATTGACACGGATTTAAAAGATGACCATATTTATCTTTATCGTGTATTGGTTGAGACTTATGATGGAATTATTTCTACACCTTCTGCTGTTGTAAAAGTACTAACAAAAGCTTTACCAAAGAGTATTATACAAATTAATGCAACGAAAAATCTTCCAAAAAAAATTGATATAACATGGGCAAAATCAGATGCAAAAGATTTTGCAAGATACTATTTGTATCGTAGTGCTACAATTGATGGAAATTATAAACTTATAGCAAAACTTTACAATAACAAATTTGAAGATAGAATAGACGAAGATGGAAAATCTTATTTTTATAGAGTAAGTGTTGTTGATAAAGATGGATTAGAAAGTGAAAATGCAAAACATACTACTATGGGTATGACTTTAAGTAAACCACTAGCACCTACAGTAGTAGAAGCAATGCATTTTAATGATAAAGTAATTTTAACATGGAATAAAAATGATGCAAGAGCAATATACTACAAAGTTGTTAGAAAACGAAAAGATGGCTGGTTTAAAGAGAGTATTAAAAAATATGACCACATAGATACCAATAAATTTACTGATAGTGATATAAAACCAGATAGTACATATATATATACAATCTATGCAGTAGATGTGAACGGGTTAGTTTCTAAACCAAGTACGGAAGTGAAAATCATTACTAATGGATCAAAAGTGACACAAAATAAGAGACAAAAGAAAACGAAAAGTGAGCAAAAAGTTTCACCAAAAAGTAAGCAAACGCAGGAGAAAATTTCACCTGTGCAAGATTTAAATTTAAATGAGAGTTAATGCCACATTTACATATAAAAGAGTTCAAAGAGATAGCACTACCAGCAGTTCAAGATGGAGTTACTTTTAACTTTATTGCTCACAATGCAAATCATGCTGATGAAAAGCTTATCTCTACAACGGTAGAAGGTGAAGACTTTTTCTTATTGATAAAAGTTGAAAAAAATAGAAGTCTTTTAAAAACAGATAAGCTGACTCGTCCAGCATCTATACATAATGTGCATCGCGCACTTTTAGGATATGCCAAAGCAGCAGGATTAGAAATCATTGCTTCAAATGTTCCTGAAGCGAAGCAAAATGTACATTTGCAAGAAGAGATAGCACTTAAAAAGATTGAGTTTTTTGCAGATAATTTTCCAATTGATAAAGAGGTTCGAATAGAAGTTGGTTTTGGTTCAGGGAGGCATTTACTGCATCAGGCGGCAAGCAATCCTGATGTACTTTTTATAGGTATAGAGATTCACCGTCCATCTATTGAACAAGTATTAAAGCAAAGTGTTATTCAAAAATTAGATAACTTACTTGTGCTTGATTATGATGCGCGTCTTTTTATGGAGCTTGTTCCATCAAACCTTGTTGGTGCTATTTATGTCCATTTTCCTGTACCTTGGGATAAAAAACCACATAGAAGAGTAATTTCGACATCATTCATTGAAGAATCACGCCGTGTTTTAAAAGTGGGTGGTACTTTAGAGTTACGAACTGATAGTGAAAATTACTATGCGTACTCTTATGAGACTTTTATTGCGTTTAATAAAACAACACTTCATATAAATAAAAATAGAGATATAGCGATAAGTTCTAAGTATGAAGATAGATGGAAAAAGATGGAAAAAAACATTTATGATGTAACGATGATAAATGAGGAAGAGTCTGCTATGCTTGAAACCGTGGGTGATTTTTCTTTTGAGAAGTCTGCTTTAAATGATGAGGAGATAATAGCATTACATGACAAAACATTTCGTTTTGAGGGTGGATTTATTCATATAGAGAGAGTGTATAAAGTACACAGTGGTACTATGTTGCGTTTATCTATGGGGAGTTTTGACCGACCAGAACATCTTTATTTGCTTATTGATAACAGTAAAATAGATTACTATCCTCAAGAACCGTTGAAATCACGCAGTAATTTACAAGCACATAAAGAATTAACGAGGATTTTAAATGGATAAAGTGATAATTGCAAATAATTTATCTCTTGCGTATTCAAGTGATGACACAATTATTAATAAAGTAAATTTTTCTGTAGATACTGGAAGTTTTATTTTTATTACTGGTGCAAGTGGAAGTGGGAAATCAACACTTTTAAAATCTCTTTATGGGGCATTGAAACCAATAGAGGGAAGTTTAATAGTTGGTGGTGTTGAGCTTAAAAGTGTTAGTAAAAAGAAATTGAATTTTTTGAGAAAACATTTGGGTATAGTTTTTCAAGATTATAAACTTGTAAAAGAATGGACAATAGAGAAAAATATTATGCTTCCTCTTATCATCAATGGATATGAAAAGAGTGTGACACAAAATCAAGTTGATTCACTTCTAAAACACGTACGCTTACAGCATCAAGTTGGAAAGTATCCACAAGAATTAAGTGGTGGAGAGCAACAGCGTGTGGCAGTGGCAAGGGCTTTAGCTCATAATCCTACTGTTGTTTTGGCAGATGAGCCGACTGGTAATCTTGATGACTACTCTTCACAGCTTATTTGGAATCTTCTTGAAGGTGCAAATGAACAGCTTGAGACAACTGTCATCGTAGTAACTCACCATATTCCTGAGACGATGAAAGTGAACTATAAACATTATCATATTGAATCTGGAGGTATTTGTGAAGTCATTTAAAAACCATCTTTCGCTCGTTATCGCTTTAGTCAGTATTTTATTTACTATTCAAGTTTTTACTGTTGTTAATAGATCTATTGATGCATATAAAGATAAATTAACAAAAAACTATTCACTTATAATTGTGTCGCAAAATAAACTACTTCCAAGAGAGCTGAAGGCGAAAGTCTCTGCCATTGCAGATGTAATAGAACTCTCTCCTGATAGTGTGATTAAAAAACTTAATATAAAAATTAGCAAAAACAATATAGAACTTTTAAAGGCGACTCTTCCACGGTTTTATAAGTTAAAACTAGGTAAATATCCCAGTCCAGATGAGATAAAAAAGATAAGAACAAAATTATTAGAGATTCAATCAATCACTACAGTAGAAAGCTTTTCTGCAACACATGATACAATTTATAATCTGCTGTTACTCTTTAAAACGGTTATAACTGTTCTTGCTTTTGCTATTTTAATTGTCACAGTGTTGCTCATCTTTAAGGAACTTCGTATTTGGCAGTTTAAGCATAATGAACGGATGAATATTATGAGTCTATTTGGTGCCCCTACATGGCTGCGTTCTGCTGTTTTATTTAGATTAGCTATTGTTGATGCACTCATTGCTTCTGTGCTTAATTTTGGAATTTTTTCATATATAGCATCGAGTAGTTGGGTGAGCCAACAGCTCAATACTATTGGCATACATATTGTTGTTTTTAATACCGTAAATGATTTTTTAAGTGGATTGGTGATTGCTATTATAGTCTCTATATTTTTGGCTGCATTTATAGTTATTGGACAGAAAGAAGAGCTATGATACAACATATATTTTTGACTTTTTTTCTACTTTCAAGTACTCTTTTTGGGGGAACTAATATTGACAACAAGATATATAAAACAAGTTCAAAGCTACATTCGTACAAGAGAAACTATGTAAATATAAACAAAAAGCTCATACGAACTGCTGAAGCTATTTTAAAACAGAAGCGTATGCTCAAACAACAGATAAAAGATTTAGAAGAGCTTAAAGCAGAGCTAGCAACAAAAGAGTTGGGTTATGATAAAGATACAAAACAGCTGAAACTTTTACGAAAATCACAGATTGCTTTAAAAGATAAACAAGATAAGATAGAAAAGAAGTTAGTCTTTTTTATAGCAAAAAGTGTCTCTTTGTCGGTTGTTTTAGAAGAGAAGTACAGCCAAAATGAAGAATCACTTATAGAGGTAGAAGTTTTAAAGACAATGCTTCAATCTTCGCAAGATAAAGTGAGAAAGCTTAATGGTCTTTTTTATACTAATGAAAAAAAAGTGAATTTACTGGAGAATCACTCTCTTACTTTACAGTCAAATATCACAAAGATAGATAAAAAAAGAACAAGAGCGATACAAATAACCCGAGAGAATAGGCGTGCCTTAGCAAAATTGCAAAAGGAAAAAGCATCTTATACTCGGCAGTTAAAGAGAGTGATAAAAAGACAAAATAGTTTGAAAGATACACTTGACAAGCTTAATATTGTAAAAGAAAATAATATTAAAAAAGAGTATGAAAGGAAAGAGCAAAAAGCTGCATTTGCAAAACAGAAGATTAATCTTAATGAAAATTTACCAAAGATAAAACAGCTCGGTAGTAGTTACCAGTATGTTAAAACTATCCGGTATAGAGGTCCTAGAACTATTGCACCTTTAAAGAGATATACTATTAGTAGAAAATATGGTCCATACACTGATCCAATTTATGGCATTAGAATTTTTAATGATTCTATATCTTTACGACCGAGATCACTAAATGCAAAGGTTAGAAATGTAATGAATGGAAGGGTTGTTTATGCTGATAAAACTGCAGTTTTAGATAATATGGTTATTATTGAGCATAAAAATGGGCTACATACTATTTATGCAAATCTTTCTCAAATTGCACCAGACATTAAAAAAGGTAGGAAAATAGGACGAGGTTCAGTCATAGGACGAGTAAGAGATGAATTAATTTTTGAAGTGACTAAGAAAAATTACCATATTAATCCAATTCGTCTTTTTAGGTAAAGTGGTGAAATTTTGCTATAATTTCAAAAATAAAAAAGCAGAGAATATAATATGAAATTTATCCAAACTCGTGGTTTTGATGCAAACAAAGCCGAAAAAGTAACTTTTTCTGAGGCAATTTTAAGTCCTATCGCATCTTTTGGTGGTCTTTATGTACCTGAGGAGCTTCCCACACTCGGAGAAGAATTTTTAAATAATCACCTAAACTCATCTTATAAAGAGCTTGCAAAAGATATGCTTTCTCGTTTTGAGATAGATATTGATGGTGCTGTCATTGATGAAGCTTTAAATCTTTATGATAAATTTGATGACGCTTCAAATCCTGTTCCTGTTGTTAAAGTGAAAGAAAATCTTTATATTTCTGAGCTTTATCATGGACCTACCCGTGCATTTAAAGATATGGCATTGCAACCTTTTGGTGTTGTCCTCTCTTCTATTGCACAAAGATTAAATGAGAACTATCTTATTTTAGCAGCTACAAGTGGTGATACTGGTCCTGCGGCATTAGAGACTTTTAAAAACCGTGCAAATGTAAAGGTGGCGTGTCTTTATCCTAATGGTGGGACAAGTGATGTACAGCGTTTACAAATGGTAACAGAAGATGCAAAAAACTTGAAAGTTATTGGTATTCGTGGTGTTTTTGACGATGCACAAAATGCTCTAAAACATCTTTTGGCATCGGAGAGTTTTAAAGAGACACTTGCACAAAAAGAGACAAAACTCTCAGCAGCAAACTCTGTAAACTTTGGTCGTATTATTTTTCAAATCATCTATCATATTCATTCATACTTAGAGCTTGTGCGTCAAAATGCAATTACAATGGGTGAAAAAGTTTATCTTAATGTACCAAGTGGAAACTTTGGAAATGCACTTGGTGGTTACTATGCTTGGAAAATGGGGTTACCTGTTGAAAAAATCATTATCTCTTCTAATGAGAACAATGTACTTACTCGACTTATTTGTGATGGAAAATATGACCTTAGAGATTGTGAAGTAGTAGGGACTACATCCCCTGCTATGGATATTTTAAAGTCTTCAAATGTTGAGAGAGTCTTATATGACCTTTTTGGAGCACAAAGAACAAAAGAGTTGATGTTTGATTTGGAAGAAAAAAATTGTTATGAACTTACTAGCAAAGAGTTGCATAAACTCCGTGAATATTTTGATGCTGATTTTTGTAATGGTGATGAGGGTAAAAAATATATAAAAGAGATTTTTGAATCTGAACATTATTTGATGGATCCTCATACTGCGACATGTATGAAATCTTATGAGACATGTTCAAACCCTGAAATTAAAACTATTGCATACTCTACTGCAGAGTGGACAAAATTTTCACCAGTTATTGCAAATGCACTTACTGGGGAGAAAGATACACAGGATATACAAGCTTTAGAGTCTATTTCAAAAGTAGCAGGATTAGAAATTCCAACAATAATAAGCAGACTTTTTTCTAAAGAGATTGCTCAAAAGACAATTATAGAAAAAGAGAATATTGAATCTGAAATATTGAAATTTCTATAATATAAAAAAGAGCTTTTTTAAAGCTCTTTTGCCTTTTCGTATGCTTTTTGTACGGCATTTATACACGAGTGTCTTACATTTCCCTTTTCTAAGGCATCATAACCAGCAGCAGTTGTACCTCCTGGACTCATTACACCATCTTTTAGTAGTGCAGGGTGAATTGTTTGGATTAACTCTCCAAAACCTCCAAAAAGCCCTCTCATAATAGCCATAGCATCATCGCGTTTAAGACCTTGCTTTACAGCTCCATCTGCAAGTGCTTCTGCCATAAGGGCAAGGTATGCAGGTCCACTTCCAGCAAGGGCAGTTGCTATGTCTATCTCTTTTTCATTTGCAAGCCAGCGTGTTGTGCCTATTGCATTTAAAAGCTCTCTTGCTTCTTCTTTAAAGGCAGTGTCTCCTGTGAGTGTTGTCATAGATTTTGAAACACTAGCAGCTAGGTTTGGCATGGCTCTGACCACTGCATTTGTGCTGAGATTTGTTTTTATTTTTTCTATGCTTGTCCCAGCTAAGACGGAGTAGATTATTTTTGCTTTTCCTTGCAGTTTTTGTGAAATTTCTTCTACATTGGCAGGTTTGACACAGAGCATAATGCTCTTATTCGTCATATCAAAACCATCTAAAAGATATTTTTCTATCTTTATACCAAGAGCATCTTCAAAGTTATGGAGTTTTTGCATGTCGCGTCCTACGACTTCTATTTTATAATTCTTCTTTAATCCTTGTGCAATGCTCAGTGCCATATTACCATTTCCAATAAATGTGATAGTTTTCATAAAACTCCTAAATATTTTTATGGTAGTATAGCATAGTTGAAAAAATAATTTTTAGGAGTGTAAAGAATGGAAAAATTTTTATCCCAAGCAAAATCTTCAAGTAGAATTTTAGGAAATTTAAGCGGTAGCGAAAAAAATAGAATTTTAAAAGAGATGGCAAATGCTTTGCGTGCAAATACAATGGATTTGATGGAAGCAAACGCAGTAGATATGCTCGAAGGTGAAAAGAACAAACTCTCTTCAGCTTTAATGGATAGACTCTTTTTAGATGAAGAGCGTATTGAGTCTATGGCAGTTGCCATTGAAGAGATAGCAGCACTTAAAGAGCCTGTTGGTCGTGTGCTTGATGGCTGGGTGACAGAGGATGGTTTAAAAATTGAAAAAGTCTCTATTGCTATTGGTGTGATTGGTATTATTTATGAATCGCGTCCAAATGTAACAAGTGATACAGCAGCACTCTGTTTTAAAAGTTCAAATGTATGTGTGCTTAAGGGTGGCAAAGAGGCAGAATTTTCAAATAAAGCGATTGCAAAGGTATTACAAGCAGTATTGGCAAAAAATAATTTGCCTACATCTTTAATCTCTCTTATTCCTGATAGTTCACGCGAAGGGGTTGCAAAACTTATTAAAATGGATAAATATGTTGATTTAATTATTCCTCGTGGTGGGGCAGGGCTTATAAAATATGTAAGTCAAAATGCAACAGTAAGTGTAGTTAAGCATGATAAAGGAGAGTGCCACACTTATATAGACAAAGATGCAAATCTTGAGAATGCCATTAAAATTGCCATCAATGCAAAAGTGCAAAGACCAGGTGTTTGTAATGCTATGGAGACACTTTTAGTTGATAAGGAAATAGCAAAAGAGGCTCTTCCTAAGCTCAAAAAGGTATTTGATGCAACAGAAACAGAACTTAAAGGGTGTATGCAAACGCAAGAGATTATTAGCGTTGCAAATGCTACAGATGAAGATTTTGATACAGAATACTTGGCAAACATCTTAAATATAAAAGTTGTTGATGGTGTGAATGGTGCAATAGAGCATATCGTGAGATTTGGTTCAGGGCATTCTGAAGCTATTATTACGGAAAATATAACAACAGCAGAGGAGTTTTTAAATAGTGTTGATGCAGCAGCCGTTTATGTCAATGCTTCCACTCGTTTTACAGATGGTGGTGCTTTTGGTTTTGGTGCTGAGGTAGGCATTAGTACAAATAAACTTCATGCTCGTGGACCAATGGGCATAGAGGGCTTAACAACATATAAATATAAAATATATGGAAAAGGGCAAATACGATAATGTTGTCTATTGATGCATTAAAGAAAATTGCTATATTTCAAAATCTAAATGAGCAAGAACTTCAGTTACTTCTCTCTATTTCAAGACAAAGAAAATTTAAACAAGATGAGATTTTATTTTATGAAAAAGATAGAGCAAAATATCTTACATTTCTTTTTAATGGAGTTATCAAAATTTATAAGGTTGATTCTAAAAACAATGAGATTATTTTACACCGTTGTGTAGCAAATAGTTTTGTTGCAGAGATGGCAGTTTTTGAGCAAATTCCCTATCCTGCGTCTGCTGCATTTGAGACAGATGGAACTGTTTTAGAGATTGATTTTGAAAAGTTTAAAGAGTATTTTTTTTCTAATCCTGAAATAACATTGGAACTTTTTAAATCTTTGACTCAAAAAATAAAATATCTTGATAATGTTATTGCACTTACCGTTGTTCTTGATTCAACAGCGAGAGTTGCAAAGTATATTTGTGAAAATAGTGAAGCATTAAGTATGAAGCACAATAAATTAGCACAATATTTGCATATTACGCCAGAAACACTCTCTCGTATTTTCAAAAAATTCTTAAAATTAGGATTTGTTGCAAAAAATGCAGGGACATATACCATTCTCGATAAAGAGTCTTTGGAAATTCTTTTTGAATAATCGTTCTTATTATTGACATATATCAATGTTATTTTTATCTTTCTTGATTACAATCACGAAATATTAACAATAAGGATTTAAATATGTCGAATATTCCAAATGATGCACAGAAGATAGAAGTTGAAGGTGCTACAGTTGATTTTTTTAAATTAGCAAAAGATGGTCAAAGTACTTACTACTTTGACACTTCAAAAGAGGGACCTCCACATCCTATGGTAAACGCAATGGCAGGAATTGCTCTTTTAAAAGGTACAAATGATACTTTGGTGATGATAAATCATAAAGCACCAGGTGGACTGTTTGCAAAACTTGAAGATGATGTGAAATATGTTGTTCAAGATTTAGATGGTGGTTTAGTAAAAGTTGTTTTTTCTTATGATGACAATGCATCCACAGAGTCTGATTTAACACAAACAAGTTGTGCTGGTTGAGACGAATAAATGTTTAAAATATCGCAAGATTTTGCACCACCTTTTAAACTTATAGCTCCCTTTTTTATACTTGGGAGTTTCTTTTATCTTTTCTCTTCTCTTTCCTTATTTTCTTTTAGTGTAGATGATTTTTCATTTGCAGATCCAAAGGTTATAGCCTTTACACATCTTTTTTTACTTGGATTTGTTATGATGATAATCTTTGGTGCTATGGCACAACTTGTACCTGTTGTACTTGAAGTAGGGCATTTTGGAGTGGAACTCTTTTATGCAATTTGGCCTCTTTTACTTATAGGGACTCTCTTAATGGTATTTGGATTTTTATATTCTAGTGCCTTGCTTCCATACGGAGGGGTTGTTGTTTTAACCTCTATGATGATTTTTGTCGGTGAGATATTTTTAACCATAGCAAAAGTGAAAAAACTGACATTAGTTATGAGCAGTGTACTTATTTCAAATACCTTTTTATTTTTTGGAATTATTTTTGGTCTTTTAATGGCACTCTCCTATGCAGGGACTATATCAGTAGATATATCTTCACTCCTAAAAGCCCATATATTTTCTGTTTTAGGTGGCTATATATCAATTACAATTATGGGACTCTCTATAGTTTTAATACCTATGTTCACGCTCTCTCATAGTTTTTCATTAAGACCTTTAGAAATTTCTATATCTTTGATGAGTGTTACAGTTGTTTTGGCTATTTTGGCTTCACTTTTTCACTTAGAGTGGTTGTCCATCATTTGTTATATTTTGGCAATAGTTGCGATGGTAATATATGCGTATCTTATTTATATTATTTATAAAATAAGACCAAGAAAAGAGAATGATATTTATGCGATTTCGCTGATGTTTTCATACTCCTCTCTTCTTGTTTCAATTGTGGTGGCATTACTTTACTTTGTAGTGCAAAAAGAGAACTATCTTTTGGCATCAATGTGGCTACTATTTTTTGGCTTTTTTGGCTTTTTAATTACAGGGCATATTTATAAAATCATTCCATTTTTAGTTTGGTTTGAAAGATTTTCTCCACTGGTTGGAAAGCAAAAAATTCCTATGCTTGTAGATATGATACCTCAAAAAAGCTCTCAAGCACAGTTTATCTTTTGTGCATTAGGCGTGAGTCTTGTAACTATTGCAATACTCTTTAAAAGCAATATACTCATAGGTGCTGGAGCTTCATTTTTAGTAATGGGTGCTTTAGCATTTATACGAAGTGTGCTGTATATGATAAATTTTAAAAATTAAGGAAATAAAAATGGCAATGTTTACAAAAGAGGAAATATTTAAGGCTATTTCTACAGTTGTTGATCCAGAAGTTGGATTTAATCTTGTAGAGATGGGACTTATTTATGATGCTAGTAGTGATGATGAAGGGAATGTAAAAGTAACAATGACACTTTCAACAAGAGCATGTCCTTTGCATCAAATGATACTTCAATGGGTAAAAGAGGCTATTGAAAAGCTTCCAAATGTCAAAGAAATTGATGTTGAAGTTGTTTGGGAACCTGCATGGAATATTTCAATGGCAGATGATAATGTAAAAAAAGCGTTAGGGGCCTAGTTCTCAATGGGATATTTTCCAGCATTTATAAAACTTGATAATAAAAAGATATTATTAGTGGGAGGTGGAAAAGTTGCTTATGAAAAATTACTTCATCTTCTTGATTTTAGTGAAAATATTACCATTATTGCAGAAAAATTTTCAGATGCAATGCTAGTAAAGATGGATGCTTTACATTTACAATATAATAAAAGAAGTTATGAAAAGGGTGACATAGCAAAATATGACATTGTTGTTGTAGCTATAGATGATATTGCTCTTCAAGCTACTATTTTTGAGGAATCAAAAGAGTATAAATGTTTGTGTAATGCAGTAGATTCAACCAAATATTGTGATTTTCTTTTCCCTTCCTATATAAAACAAGATGATTTGATTATAGCGGTATCAACTTCTGGGGCTTCACCTGCTATGGCAAAATATCTTCGGATTTACTTACAAAAACTTATTCCTAAAAATATAGGACAGTTTTTAAAAGAGATGCGTATGTTACGAAAAGAGTTGCCAAAAGGTAAAGAGAGAATGCTGATGCTTAAGGCAAAAGCAAAAAATTATGTTTCAAACCATTTAAGTTGATTACGAAGTTTGACTACTTCTCCTACGACAATAAGTGCAGGAGAAGGAAGCTCTTTCGCTTTTTGTACAATATCATCAAGTGTTCCCACTACAACTTTTTGTTCTTTTGTTGTCCCTTTTGATATAACAGCACATGGGTACTCTTTTGGCTTACCAATTCCAATGAGTTTTGAAGTAATTTTTGTAAGATTATGTAGCCCCATTAAAAATATGAGGGTTTCATCTGCTTTAAAGCTATCCCATGGGATTTGAGAAATCTTTTTCTTTGGCGATTCATGACCTGTTACAACACGAAAACTTACAGCTATACCACGATGCGTAACAGGAATACCAGCATATGCAGGTACGCTTATAGCAGAAGTGATTCCTGGAATAATTTCGTAGTTTATTCCGTGTTCATGAAGATAAATTCCTTCTTCCCCACCACGACCAAAGACAAAAGGGTCTCCACCTTTAAGACGAACGACAATATTGTGCTGGCATGCATTTTCATAGATAATTTTATTGATTTCATCTTGAGGAAGTGTGTGTTTTGCATTCTCTTTTCCTACATAAACAAATTTACAACCATTTTTTGCAATTTCTAAAATTTTTGGATTAGCAAGGCGATCATAAATAATTACATCTGCTTGACCTATAACTCTATATGCTTTTAGTGTTAAAAGGTCAATATCTCCAGGACCTGCACCAGTTAAGTAAACTTGTGACATTTATGAATTATCCTGTATGTAGATTTTTATTTCATTAACTGTTTTTTGTAGCTCTTCTTGATAGTTTTGGAGTATAGAAGAGAGGGGTTGATTCTCTTTTTTTAGGCTTTCTTTTATTTTAAGTGTAATATCATGAAGTGTATTAGCACCAAGATTTGCTGTAACTCCAGCTATGTCTAAAAGGAGTTTATCTGCTTCATTATAGTTGTTTTTTTGAATAAAACTATTGAGTAATTCAGAAGAATTTGCATAATTATTAAGGAATTCGTTTAGAACCTCTTGATATAACTCTTGATCATTCGCACATATATTAAGACCTTCTTTTATATTTAAAGCTATGGTGTTATTTTTTGGTGAATTTTCTTTGTTTTGTTTGGGTTCTCTAGTATTATATGCGTATAAAATATCATACAATGCATCCATTTTAAGAGGTTTTTCTAGTGTTTCACTCATTCCCGCATCTTTCATTTTTTTGATGTCATCACTTGCAGTATCTCCACTCAGTGCTACTACTACAATATGATTATATCTTTGGTCTTGTCGTATAATTCTTGTTGCTTCAAAACCATCTATATTTGGCATATGTGCGTCCATAAGTATAAGTGTGAAATTATTGTCTTTCTCTAAAATATTGAGCGCTTCTTGTCCATCATCGGCAACTTCAATATTTATACCACTGTCACCCAGAAGACCTAAAATAACTTTTTGGTTGATTATATTGTCTTCTGCTAAGAGAATATGCATTCCACTAAACCTACTAAAATCTTCTTTTTTAATTTTCTCATGAGGGGGAACTATCTGCTTTTTAAAATTATGTGATATATTTTGGACAGGTTTTTGAACTGTTGCTACTTCCTCTTCCTTTTTCTCTTTCTCTTTCTCTGCTTCTATCTCTATATCATAGATATCTTTTTGAGTTTTATTATTTTGCTCATCTTGTTCATATTCATCGGGAATTACTGCTTGAATTTCTAATGAAGCCTTCTTCTTTTTTAGACGCTTTTTTAATAATATATAAAGTAATAAAAGTACTAAAAGAGCTAAAGTGATAATGACTTCCAATTGATATTGTGCCAAAAATTTAAGATACATATAAAATCCTTTTGATAATTTTTCTAAATGATACAGTATAAAAAATTAAATCTAAATCAATTTTTCTGTATAATAAGCATTATATTAACATTAGGGTTAGATTTGCAAGAAATTCCTCATATTCCAGTTTTATATAGAGAAGTAGTTGAT
>JALSWC010000020.1 GCA_027060825.1 Sulfurimonas sp. | reverse complement strand
CATAAAATGGCTGCGGGATTAGGGCTTGAAGTGAGCAATATTAATGCCTTTAGAGAGGCAATAAACAAGAGTGCTAAAAAAATTCCAGCAGAAGACTTTATACCAAAAGAACAAATTAGTGGTATTTTGAATAGTGAAGATTTAGATATGGAACTTTTAGGACTGTTAGAGCAGTTTGAACCTTATGGAGAAGCAAACACAAGACCTACATTTTTAATGAAAGATGCCGAAGTAGTCAGCATCAAACTAATGGGTGCAGATAAATCACACTCAAGAATTGAAATAAGACAATACCCACATCAAAGAAAAACAGTCGAATTAATTGCATTTAGAAGAGTTTATGAGATGCCCACAGATAGAAAAATAACATGTAGTTATCGTGTTGCAAAGAATGAATTTAACTCTAAAATATCTCTACAGCTCTTAATAAATAAAATATTTGAGTAAAAAAGGTAACAGCAATGGATGACTTAGCACAATATAATGCTATTTTTAAGCTCATAGATTTTACTTTATTACAAGCTCATCTCACAGCATTTTGTGTACAAAAAAAGTTACTTGCCATTGCAAATAATGACACAATTTATATCTATAATACAAAAACAAAAAAACAGCTTTATACTATAAAAAGTTATGATGGAATAATCCATCAACTTTTTTTTCTTCCTAATTCTCAGCATATTCTTATAGCCACAAGTAATGGTCGAGTCATCATATATAACTATAAAGATGCACGATACAATATTCGTATATTTTCATGGATTAGAAAATATAGAACCCAACTACCAATAAGAATTTCTGCTATTACATTTCTCAATCAACTCCTTGCTATAGGTACTTCAGATGGAAAAGTCAGTCTTATAAATCTTGGAAGTTATACTACAATAAAAAATATAAATCCTACAAATACAGCCATATCCACACTCTGTTTTACAGACAAAAATACACTGATAATAGCAGATACATATGGTGAAATTTTTAATTATGATTTAGAAGAGATAAAAAAAATAAAATCTACTATTACCCACTTAAGTCACACTAAACAGCTACTTTATATTCCAAAAAGTAATTTTCTTCTTATACACTCAAATCAAGATTTTATTACACTTTTTAACCTTAAAACTCATAAAATATTGCGTAATAAATATTTACAATTTCATACAAATATATCTTATATAAAAATAAGTAAAGAGGAAAATCTTCTTGTTGTACTAGAAAATCGTGAAATTTTATATATAACGCTCCAAAATGAAAAAAATCTTGGTTCTCTTATTTTACACAATATGATACTTGATGCCTATACATTGGTTGAAAATAATCCACAACTTTTAGAGTCAAAAGAGTATGAAAAACTAGAAAAAATTTATAAAATAAAATATTTAAATGCAGTCAATGCTCTACAAAACTCAGATACAAAAAAAGCCCAATTCATTCTTGAAAATTTTTCAAAAATAAAATCTAAAAAAAGAGATATAGAACTTCTTTTCAAAGCATATAAATATTATGAACGGTTTCAAACAATCTGTATGCAAAAATTATATGCATCTGCTTATGCTTTAAGCGAAAGATACCCACCTTTACAATACTCCAAAGAGTATAAAGAAATGGAACAGGAATATAAAAATGCATATAAAAATGCACAACAAAAAATACTTTTATTGGATACACAAAAAGCAAAAGAGCTACTACTTCCATACATCACGGTTGTTTTAAAAAAAGAGAGTATAAATCTTATTCTTAAAAATAATAAAGATTTTTTATCCTTTTTAAATGCCATTAAACAGATGCAATACCCTACCATAAAAAAACTTTTAGCAAAACATCCAAATTTTTCACAACTCCCTCCATATAAACTATTTTTAACAAAAATTGATGCAAATTTACACAATATAAATAATGCACTCAACACAGCTGATATACAAAAAGCTAAAACAATAATAGAGAGCATCAAAAATATTGCAGATATAGAAAAAGAGCTGGATTTTTTTGAACAAAAAGCAGAAATAATTGAAATGCTCATACAAAACTATAAAGAAAATGAATTTAAAAAATGTTATGAAATTCTTGATAAATACCCACAGATGTTTATAGAACTAAAACTTGCAAAAATGCTTGAAAAACATTGGAGTAAACTTATGCAAAGATGTGAACACTATGCACTTTATGGAAATATAAAAGGAATAAAGAAAACACTTAAAGAACTTATTTCTATAAAGAGTAGAACAAAAAGAATAGGGGAGCTTTTACGGCTTAGCTTCATTGTAGCTATTGATAATTTCTTAAATCAAAAAAAATTTAATAGTGCAGAAAATTTTATATACTCTTATATTGATATTTTTGGTCTTGATACCAACTTACAAAGAATTATGGACGAGTATGAAAAAAAATCATCACAAAAACTTGCTATTATAATTCATCAAGAAAATAAAAATAATCATAACGATTGGATATACAATAGACTTATTGTAGATTAGAGCATCAATTCTATTAAATCTTTTACAGTTGTATCAAAAGGAGCATAAGAAGTTGCACCTTGAGAGATAAACTGTTGCATTGCCTCTTTTTTATCTATCGCTTCATCAAGTTCAGGATCTGTCCCTTTTACATATGCACCAATGCGAATAAGAACTTCATTCTCTTTTATAAGTGTATAAAGCCTTCTAAATTTCATAACCGCTTTAATTTGTTCTTGAGAAATTATATCGTTCATAACCCTTGATGCTGAATTTAAAATATGAATAGGAGGATAAATACCAAAATCTGTCATTTCACGAGATAAAACAATGTGTCCATCTAAAATAGAACGAGATTGATCAGCAATAGGATCACTCATATCATCACCCTCTATAAGCACCGTAAAAAAGGCAGTAATAGAACCTTTTCCTTCCTCCTTTCCAGCCCTTTCCATAAGTTGTGGAAGGAGTGTAAGAGAGGAGGGTGGGTAACCTTTAGAGGTAGGAGGCTCACCAAGCGCCAAACCTATTTCACGCTGAGCCATAGCAAAACGAGTCACAGAGTCCATAATAAAAAGCACATCCTGCCCTTGATCTTTAAAAAACTCAGCAACACTCATAGCAGCAAATGCACCATATTTTCTCATAAGAGGGGAATCATCAGAAGTTGCCACAATGACCACGGTATTTGTCAAATCACCACCAAGATTTTTCTCTATAAATTCAGGCACTTCACGCCCACGCTCACCAATAAGTGCTACCACTTTTATGGGAGCATCGGCACCACGGACAATCATTCCCATTAGGGTAGATTTTCCTACACCACTTCCTGCGAAAATACCAAGCTTTTGCCCTTTACCACAAGTTAAAAGACCATCAATACTTTTAACACCAACACTAAAAACTTCATCTATCATACCACGCTTCATAGCAGCAATAGGTGCTTTTATGATAGGTCTTAATTGTGAATCATGTATAGCTTCTTTTCCATCAACAGGACGCATAAATGGATCTACCACTCGCCCTAAAAGAGCTTCACCAATGGGAATTTTTAAGCCTGTAGAGTCCAAAAAGACTTTATCGCCAGAGCGAAAACCTTCCACAAAACTAAAAGGAGAAATATATAGTAGGTTTGCATCAATCTCAGTAACCATACCAACAGTCTCTTGCTCTGTTTCATTTGAAACTATTTTAACAATATCACTAATACTGACATTGAGACCTTTTGCAATAATTACCGTTGCATTTATCTTTACAACTTCTCCAAACGCAACAGAGTAATTTTTATTTGCGAGTTTCTCTTTTAGGGATGCAAATGGCATTTTTTAGTATCGAGATCCACTAGGTGAGTTAATAAGTGAAAAGAACTCACTTCTAGTTTTTTCATCTCTTTTAAAGAGTCCACGAAGAGCTGAAGAGGTAGTTGTAGAGTTTATTTTTTCCACACCTCGCATCTCCATACACATATGGCGTGCTTGAACAACAACTGCAACACCCTTAGGTGTGATTGTATCCATAATAGCATCTGCTATCTGCTCTGTTAATTGCTCTTGAATTTGCATTCGTCGTGCAAAAACATTCACAACACGAGGGATTTTAGAAAGACCAACTACTTTTCCATCAGGAATATATGCAACATGTACTCGTCCAATAATTGGCAATAAATGGTGCTCACAAGTAGAATAAAATTCTATATCTTTCACTAAAACCATCTCATCATTTGAACTCGTAAAAAGAGCTTTTTTAAGTATAGCAGCAGGGTCTTCTTTATACCCTCCATAGATAAACTCAAAAGATTTTCTTACACGAGCAGGAGTGTCAAGAAGACCCTCTCTACTAGGATCTTCTCCAACATGCTCCATCATCACTTTTACTGCATTTTCAAATTCAATATTTTTATTTTCTAACATAATCACTCAACCTTAATGAATAAAAATCGTAGGAACAATAAGAGGGTATCTTTTCATTTTACGATAAATATGTTTTCTCACTACTTGACGCAAGTCTGATTCTAATGCTCTTGGATTATCAATCATTCCTGGTTTCATATTAAGAAGGAAATTTTCTACGATTTCTGTCATCTCTTTTGCAAAAGATCTATCTCTTGTATCTGGAACAATACCAAAAGTAGTAACTTTTGGTTTATCCATCATTTTTCCAGTCTGTTCACTTACTTGAATAACCATCATAATGACACCTTCAGCTGCCAATTTTTGACGATCCATAACAATATCATCTTCAATTTGATGGTTATTTTGATTATCAATATATGTTTTACCAGTTTTTACAGTTTTTACTTTTCTCATATATTTTGGTGCAATCTCAATCTGTTCACCATCACTCATAAGAAGAATATTTCTCTCAGGCACACCACACATCATTCCTGTCTCTTTGTGTTTCATAACATGATTATATTCACCATGAATTGGTAAAAAGAATTTAGGATTTACTAAACGCAACATCAATTTTTGCTCTTCCATAGATGCGTGACCAGAAACATGAATATCTCTATCCATAGCCACTTTTGCACCACATTTTTGTAAATGGTTTAGCATTTTAGAGATAGATCCCTCATTCCCAGGAATTGCACGAGAAGAGAGTACAATCAAATCTGTTGGTTTAATTTTGATGTGTCTATGCTCTCCAATACTCATTCTAAAGAGTGCTGAATTTGCTTCACCTTGAGAACCAGTAGTCACAATAAGAACATCTTTATCACTCATATTTGCTACATCTTCGGGTTCCACAAAAATACTTTTAGGTAATCTTATATAGTCATACTGCATACAAACTTCTAAATTACGCTCCATTGAACGCCCAATAACACAAACTTTACGATTATACTTCATACCATACTGAATAGCTTGATAAACACGGTGAATATTTGAACTAAAAGTTGAAAGAATTACGCGTCCCTCTGCTTTTGCAAAAACTCTATCAAGAGCAGGTCCAACACTTAATTCAGATCCAGTGGCTATAGGATTATGTGAGTTTGTTGAGTCACTCAACAGACACAATACACCTTTTTCACCATAATGAGCAAGTCTATGAAGGTCTGCTGGGTATCCATCAACTGGTGTGTAATCTATTTTAAAATCACCAGTGTGAATAACAGTTCCCGCTTCAGTAGTAATGGCAATAGAAGAAGAGTCGATAATAGAGTGCGTCATATGCATCCACTCCACTTCAAAATCATTTCCTATTTTATATACTTTTCTCTTTTCAATTGGATTAAAATATTTTCTTGCCTCTTTTAAGTGATGCTCATCAAATTTATTGCCTATCATAGCTAAAGGAAGTGGTGTTCCATAAACAGGAAACTGCAACTCTTTAAAAAGATAGGGCATAGCACCAATATGATCTTCATGGGCATGTGTAATTATAATACCAACAATTTTATCTTTTATTTCATGAATATATGAAAAATTGGGTACTAAAATATCTACACCATGCATATCTTCATCAGGAAAACTCATACCAACATCGACTAATATTGCCTCTTTTTCTGTTTCAAAAACAGCAATATTTCCACCAATTTCACCAAGTCCACCAAGTGGTGTTACACGAATTTTTGCCTTAGAGTTTAAATCTAATTTATAATGAGGATTCAATCTTTGCTTCTGAGCCTCTTGATTTTTTGAAACAAAAGATTTTAAATTTTCATCAACTGGAGAAGGTCCTCTCTTATGTCGATTACGGTTTTTATTTTTGTTATTAGTATTAGGCTTTGTAGCTTCAGTCTTCTTTTGATTAGGATTTGGTCTCCGACTATTACTGTTTCTTCTATTGTTATTTGGTTTGCGTTGTTCTTGAGGTCTGCTTTGAGTAGCCTCTTGTGTCTCTTCTGCCATCCAAACTCCTTATTTATATTATTTTGTAGAGTTGGTGATAGTCCTTCGTGCTAACTTGATGAGGGCGAATTGTTAATGTAAGTTCTAGCTCACTAAAAGCCTCTTGGAGTCGTTGTTTTTCATATTTTGCTGAGAGATTTTTCATCAAAGTTTTACGAGGCTGTGTAAAGGCAACTCTTAACATATCTTCAAAATTTTTATCACTTCTATCAGCACTTTTTTCGATTAGAAAAACTGCAGAGTCAATTTTTGGTTGTGGATCAAATGCAGTCGGTGGAACTTTTACAACTATTTTTGCTGTTCCTACACTTTGAGTAATAATACCCAAAGAACCAAATACTTTTTCACCCACAACTGCACAAAATTTTTCTGCAACTTCAAGCTGTACCATTACAAGTATGCTTTTACACATTGGATCTGCGAGTGCTTTAAGTATGATGTTCGTAGCTATATAGTATGGCAAATTTGCCACCAAGTCATACGGCTCATCAATTAAAGTAGTCTGCCAAGCTTGTAGAACATCCCCACAATGTAAGTGGAGTCGCTTGGTATCGATCTCTTTTTTAAAAGTCTCTTGTAACAGTTTACATAAATCGGTATCTACCTCAAAAGCTTCTACACTTTTGACATCAACTAAAAATTTAGTTAAATCACCTAAGCCAGGCCCAATTTCAACAATTTTATGGTCATTTTTGGGCATCGCTTCGACGATTTTTCTTAAGACGGATTCATCTTTAAGAAAGTTTTGTCCAAACTTCTTCTTTGCTACAACGCTTTGTCTCTTCATTTGCTCATTTTATCTAAATTTTACTTATAGAAAAGTAATAGCATCATTTATCACTGTTTCACGTGAAACAAATGATACTATAAGCCCTAAAAAGATATAATTCCAAGATATTAATAAAGGTATAAAAACTTCCAAATGAACTATTTTGCAAAAAGAATTATTCCATGTTTAGATGTAAAAGATGGACGCGTTGTTAAAGGCGTTAATTTTGTCGGACTTAAAGATGCAGGCGATCCTGTTGAAGTTGCTCGTCGTTATAATGAAGAGGGGGCAGATGAACTTACATTTTTAGATATTACAGCATCATCTGACAATAGAGATACCATAGTAGATATTGTTGCACAAGTTGCTCGTGAAATATTTATACCTTTAACTGTTGGTGGTGGCATCCGTAAACTTGATGATATTTACAAACTCTTAAATGTCGGATGCGACAAAGTAAGTGTAAACTCAGCAGCCATCAAACGACCAGAACTCATAGATGAAGGTGCAAAAAGATTTGGATCACAATGCATTGTAACTGCCATAGATGTGAAAAAAACTGGTGATGTTTATAATGTTTATCTTAATGGTGGAAGAGTAGATACTGGCATAAACGCAGTAGAGTGGGCGAAAGAGGTAGTCTCTCGTGGAAGTGGAGAAATTTTACTTACCTCAATGGATGCAGATGGTACAAAAGCAGGCTTTGAGTTAAATATTACTGAGCAAATATCTAAAGCTGTAAATGTTCCTGTTATTGCAAGTGGTGGAGCAGGGACAATGGAGCATATAAAAGAGGCATTCAAACATGGTGCTGATGCAGCACTTGCCGCTTCCATTTTTCACTATAAAGAGATAGATATTATGGACTTAAAACGCTATCTCCATGAACAAAATATTCCAGTAAGGCTCTAACAGTGATAATTTGTGCTGGAAATAGTGAAAACTTCTCATTTGCAACATCTATGGGAATAGGGCTAATTGAGAGTGCTATAAATATAACAAGATTATGTTTGTTTGACAAACCAGAGTTTTTACTCTTCGTAGGAACTGCTGGAAGTTATGGTGACTCAAAAATCTTTGATATAGTAGAGTCTAAAACAGCTGCAAATATAGAACTCTCTTTTTTAAATAGTGATGCTTATACTCCACTTGACAATGTTGTCACTACTAACACAACAAACAAAAAAGATATAGTAGTAAACTCCTCAAACTATATATCTACCAATGAAACCCTCACAAAAAAGTTTTTAAAGTTTGGCATAGGTATTGAAAATATGGAATTTTTCTCTATATTAAAAGTTGCACAAGAGTTTAATATTCCAGCAGGGGGCGTTTTTTGTATAACAAACTATACAAACAAAACTGCCCATGAAGATTTTCTCAAAAATCA
>JALSWC010000019.1 GCA_027060825.1 Sulfurimonas sp. | reverse complement strand
CAATACTCTAAAAATTCATCTCCTTTTATTGATGCTACATCAAATGCAGTGAATTTTTTTACAAAAGTGTCAATATTATAAATAGCTTCTGCCTTGCTCTCACTTAAAAGACTATTAGTAGCTTCACTCTCACCAATTCTATGGGCTAAAACATAAACCTTTTTTCCCATTTTCAAAGCATACTCTACACTTCTCATAGTTCCCGAGTTTATATCTGCATAGGTTACAATTAGAATATCACCAAGTGCCACTACAAGTTCATTTCGTAGTACAAAATTATATCTTGTAGAAGGCGTTCCCTCTACAAATTGGCTCAATACCAAGCCATCATTTTCGATACTCTGTATCAATTTAGCATTTATTGCAGGGTATCGTTTATCTAACCCTGTTGCTGCTACCATTATGGTATTTTTGCTCCCTGCAGCTTTATGAGAAATTGCATCCACACCAATAGCTCCACCACTCACAATACAAACACCTGCGTTTGCAAGTTTTGAAGCTAAAATATGCGTCATCTCTCTTGCATATTGATTTGGTTTTCTACTACCGACTATTGCTATTTTTTGTCTCTTTAAAAGCTCAAGGTTTCCTTTAAAACAGAGTTCTTTTGGATACTTTTTCATAGCATCTAAAGCATCAATATGAAAAGCTATTCTTGTTTGCATCTTCTTAATAAAGCTTATACACTTGCACTAATTCCACACTTTTAAAGAGTTTTTTTGCCTCTTTTATGGCAGCAAGCGTTGATTTGTGAGGATGTCCAATTGCTATGGCATGTCCATGAGCTTTTGCAACTTTTATAGCGATTTTAATCTGATTTAAAATATATGCTTTATTTGTATAATCATCTAAAAAAACATCTCGTGCAACATATTTTAATCCATACGCTTTTTCTACTTCAGGCACTTTTGTTTTTGCTGTTGTTCTACTATCTATAAAGTGAATATGATTTTTATTTAAAGCATAAATCAATCTATGAACAGCTCTCTCATTTGCAGTAAATTTACTTCCAGTATGATTGTTTAAATATCGTACTCGTGGAAACTCTTTTTTTATAAACGCAATGCGTTTAGAAATCTTTTGCTGTGAGTCTGTCGCTCTTAGTGTATTTGGTTCTTCAGCATGAAAATTCATCGCTTCCATGGGAAGATGCACCATATAAAACTTCTCACGAGCAGCAAGTTTTGCTGAGTTTGGTCGTGCTGGACGGGGAGGTAAAAAAGACATTGTAAGTGGTAAGTGCAAACTTTTAATAGCTTTTACCTGCCTCGCAGTTTGTACATCATCTATAATAATAGCAAGCATTGGTTTATGCTTATATACTACATGTTTTTTTTCTTTGATTTTAGGAGGATTAACAAGTTTTTCATCTTCTATTTCATGGGCAGCAGAGGTGTATGTCTGTTGCCCTTTTTTCAAGACTTCTTTCAGTTGCATTTCTACTTTTTTTACTGCTATTTTTGGAAGTTTTTCTGCTTTTTTTATATGATTTATCTGTTTAGGCGTTATAGTCTGCTTTGCATCTTTAATACCAAAGTAATATCCAACAGTTAGAGAAATTAGCATCAATGCTATAATTGCTAAAGACCATGCTATATAAACTAAATATTTTGAATTTTTATCTACTTTTTTTATACTCTTTTTTCTTTTTTTCATTTCCTGCCAAACCTAATAATTTTTTGTAACTATAGCAAAATAAATTAAAGTTTCTCTTTTTATTGCAAATTGTCAAATAAATACTATTTGCTAATTTTAAGCAAAATTTCTGTACAATTTCGCGTTCCTTTCTCTTTGTAATGTTTGTAAAAAACACTATATTTAGATCCGAAAGGGAAACAAAAGCCATTAGGCACATACCAAGAGGAGATCATACTATATGAGACACTACGAAAACTTAGTAATCGTAAAACCTACACTTACAGCAGAAGAGATTCAAGCTAGCCTACAAGCTATCGAAGAAGTTATTACTTCAAACGGTGGTGAAATAGCTGCTACAAATGCAATGGGAATGAGAAAATTAGCATACCCAATTGAAAAAAATGCACGAGGATATTACCAAGTAATATACTATTCAGCAGCTCCAGCAGCTATTTCTGAAATTGAAAGACGCTTCCGTATTAACGAAGAACTTTTACGCTTCATAACTATCAAATATGATACAAACCGTGAAATCAAAGCGTGGAATGAACTTGTTGAAAAAGCAAACAAAAAAGCAGAATTAGCAGCAGCAACTCCAGCTCCTAAAGCAGAAACAGAAGCTCCAGTAGTTGAAGAAGTTCCAGCAACAGAAGAGGCTCCAGTAGCGACAGAAGCAGCAGCTGAGTAATAGCAATAGCTATAATTTGAAGGAAGACAAATGTTCAATAAAATAATTTTAGTTGGTAACTTAACACGCGATATCGAGCTTAGATACTCTCAAG
>JALSWC010000018.1 GCA_027060825.1 Sulfurimonas sp. | reverse complement strand
TTCATAAAAAAGAGTTTGAACACCCTAGCTCTTTTAATGTGATTATTTATACATCAAAAAGTAGAGAAGAGTTAGAGACTAAAGTGCATAATCTTATGTTTTATTCTCCTTCTATCACCTCACATAAACAAGTTCTAAAGTATAACCATATCTCTCCAAAGTTGGCATCACTACTCAGTAAAACGAAAATAGCTACCTTTACTCCTGTGGTTCCAAATGGACAGGGTGGCTTTATGAGCTTTTATGTAAACTCTGTAAAAATGGCAAAAAATATAGATTTAGAGAGTATTAAGCCTCAGATTATCAATGCAATTATGTCTAAAAAGAGAGAAGAAGTTCTCACTGAGTATTTTGCACGCTTACGAAATAATGCAGATATTCGTATTATCAGAATGCCTAAGTAAAAAATATGGTAAGTGATCAAATATTTATAAAAATAGCAACAGAAATTGCCTCTGCGTCGAAGTGTGTCTCTAAGCAGGTAGGAGCAGTCATTGTAAAAGATGGACGCATTTTAAGTACAGGATACAATGGAACGCCTCCAGGGTATGTAAACTGTTGTGATTATTGGGATGGAGAATATACTTCAGAGCATCATGAATGGTCAAAAACTTACGAGATTCATGCAGAGATGAATGCCATTATCTGGGCAGCAAGAAAAGGTATAAGTATAGAAGATGCAACTATTTATGTGACCCTTGAGCCGTGTAGTGAATGTAGTAAAAATCTTATAGCAAGTGGTATTAAACGCATTGTTTATAAAACACCCTATGAGCATACTCACTCTGAAATTATCTCGAAGTTTTTAAAAGATAATGGAGTGAGTATTGAGCAGTTAAGCGTTTAAAAAATCAACGATTTTTGAAGGTGGACGACCTATAACAGCTTTTGCATCTTTTATGACTATTGGGCGTTCTATAAGTCTTGGATGCTCAGCCATCGCTTCAATGAGCTTCTCTTCATCTTCTACATTTTTAAGATTTAACTCTTTGTAAATCTCCTCTTTTGTACGCATCAAATCTCTTGCGTTTAACCCTAACATTTTCAGTAACTCTTTTATCTCTTCTTTTGTCAGTGGTGTTTCAAGGTACTTGACTACCTCTGCGTTTATCCCATTCTCTTCAAGTATTTTTAGTGCTTCTCGTGATTTTGAACAACGAGGATTATGCATTATGGTAAGTTTACTCATTGTTGTTTCCCTTCCAATAATTTATGTGCATCATACGCCAGACGCATAACACCTACAGCGTAATTTGAAGAATTATTATAACGCATTATTTTTTGGACATATTTTTTCATATACTGTAATCCCTTCCTATCTTTTGTAAAACATTGATAGATTTTTCCACTACGGCTTTTTTCATAACAAAATGAGGCATTTTCATTTTGAAAATCATACTTATACCATGCTGCTTCCACTTTAGGAACATTAGGCATCTTCGACCAGTTAATAAGGGTATCAAACTTCGCTTTTATATGTAAAAATTTTGCAACAGAGAGAATAGCATCTGGCATTTTTGTAATATCTGCCACTTTCCCTTTGTAAGAGTCTGTGTAGATAAAACTGTTTGGCATAAATTGAGGAATGCCTACTGCTCCTGCATACGAGCTAGGTAGATTACATTGCTCAGGGGTAACACCCTCTTTGTAACAGTGTTCAATAATGGAAGCCATATTTGTTTTTCCCATTTTAAGAAGCCATTTTTCACGAGGAGTTTTTGCTTTGGTTCGTACCACAATAGTATTAAAGACTATAAAGGCATCATGGGTAGGTTTTATCCTTCCAAGGTTTGTCTCTTTAAGTAAAATAGCAGCAATAATCTCACGATTTACACCATATTTTTTTTCAGCAAGGTCATAAACTTTTTTGTATTTTTTTAAGTTTATAACCATTTGTGGAACATACTTTACAAGGACATTGTTTGCTTCTTTCTCTTTTTCTCTATGGTATTTTATTTTTGAAGGTTGCAAGTATTTCCAGCTTACTTCATCAAACACTTTGGTTTTGAAGTAGGAGAGTAAAAATTCGTTGGCATATTTATATGATACGCCGTGTTTTACCACTGTTTGACATATATCTTCATAATTTTTATTTTTAAAATTACAATCATTATATTTTGCTGAGAGGAGTATGCTAAACAGAAGTAAAAAGAGTAAGCTAAAACGATTCATTTTTATAACTTAAAAAGCAATTAATCTAACCCAAGGAAGGGTTAGACTACTTTGCTAATGCAGCTTTTGAAGCTTCAACAACTGCAGTAAACGCAGCTGCATCATTCATTGCCATATCAGCAAGAATTTTACGATCGAGTTCGATACCAGATTTGCTAAGACCGTTTATAAAAGTTGAATAATTCATACCATTTAAACGACAAGCAGCATTAATACGAATAATCCATAATTTACGGAATTCGCGTTTTTTTTGCTTTCTATCACGGAACGCATACATCATTGAGCGTTCAATTTGCTCTTTAGCTTTTCTAAAGTGTTTACGGCGACCGCTATAAAAACCTTTTGCTAATTTTAATATCTTTTTGTGTCTTCTTCTACGAACAACACCAGTTTTAACTCTTGGCATATCTTTCCTTTTTCTTTACCTAGCTATTGAAATAGTCAAGGTGCCACATCTTTGGTGGACTTGCCCAACTCTTAAAAAGTTGGAGATTTTAATGAAAAACTAAAATTAGTTAATCATACCCTTAATGTTTTTCTCATCTACTTTTGCAATCACTTTTGAAGTGTTTTGCCCGCGACGAGTATCTGCATCTTGTTTTGTAAGAATATGGCTTCTAAACGCAGTTCCGCGTTTAACTTGACCATTTTTCTTCACTTTAAAACGCTTTACAGCGCCTTTTACCGATTTCATTTTTGGCATCGATAATCCTTTTCGTAAAATTTTGGAATTGCAATTATATCTAAACTTTTCTAAAATTTTGCTATACTTCATTTATGATAATAAACAATTCAATAAAACACATCGAAAATGCACTTAAAGATTTGGATGATGAAGTCCAAAAGATATTGCTAAACTGGGATATTCCACTGAATGAAAAAGACAACTTAATGCTTCCCATTTTACAACAAAAAAGAGTTCTCTCACAAACTTTGGAAGATTTAATTTATCTAAAAGAGCATCCACCAAAACCAAATCAGCCCTGTGGAATTTCAAAATATAGAAATGATTAAGCTAAATTCGCTATAATTTCATTGCTTCTCTTTAGACCTGTGCAATAAGGTTGTAAGACAATGTGTCAGAGTAGGAATACAGCAGCACACCTTACTTCTTTATGTGCCGCAGCCATCTGGAGAGAGGCACCTTTAACAAAACAAACACAAAAAGAAAAACTATGCTCTACATAGTAACTGCTCTCAAACCAGAAGCTCAAGCCTTCGTTGACTATCATAAAAATCTCAAAAAAGAAAAACTTGATAATTTTACTATCTTTAAAAATAAAAGACTGATACTTATAATCTCACATATTGGCGTAGCAAACGCAAGAATTGCTACACAAACTCTCATTGACCATTTTGATATTACAGATGATGATATTTATCTTAATATAGGTATATGTGGTGCATCTCAAAACTATGCCATAGGAACACTTTTAACAATAGGTTCTATAACTTATAAAGATATAAACTATCAACTAAATATGCAAAAGAACAATATTACTTGTTTAGATACAGAGGCAGAAAATTCAAAATGTAGCATCGTAGATATGGAAAGTTATGGATTTTATGATGCTGTAATTCATAATCCTGCCATTAAAAAATTTTACATTTTCAAGGTTGTTAGTGACCATTTTGAACCTAAAAATGTGACAAAAGAGAAAACAAAAGCACTTATTTTTAAAAAAATTGATGCTATAAATGAACAAATAAACTTTTAGGAATTTACTTTGAAAAAGATTTTAAAACAAGCAGTAGTTACTGGTGCAAGTAGTGGAATAGGAAAAGCAATAACAAACAGGCTGTTAGCACTTGGTTACTCTGTTATAGGTGTTAGTCGAAGTATAGTAGCAGATGGTTTTCAAGGAGAAGATTTTCAAGCACTACAATCTAATCTTTCTGATTCAAACGCAGTTATAAAACTCTGTGAACGCCTAAAAAGAGAAAATATAAGCATACTTGTAAATGCAGCAGGTTTTGGAAAATTTGAACCACATGAAGAGCTTAGCCTTACGACAATAACTCAAATGACATCACTAAATCTTACAGCACCTATGCTACTCACAAACGCAACACTACGCTCACTCAAACAAAACAGTGGTTACCTCATCAATATAAATTCCATAGAAGCCCTTCGTTCCAGTAAATTTGCCGCTGTTTATTCTGCTACGAAAGCAGGATTACGAGCTTTTGGTGATGCACTCTTTGAAGAGACGAGAAAAAGCACTCTAAGCATCACAAACATTAACCCAGATATGACACAAAGCAACTTTTATGACTCACTGCGTTTCGATGTGAGCGATAAAGAGAATGAAAAATTACTGAGCGAAGACATTGCTGATGCTGTAGAGCATATTTTAACTATGCGTAAAGGTGCCGTAGTTAGTGAATATACCATCAGGAGTTTACAGTTTGGTATAAAGAAAAAAGCTACGAAATAATATCAAACTGTGCAGGTTTATTTGCAGTTGTCGCATTTAAAAAATCAATATTTTTTTTCATCTGAGCCATTGAAGCACCTGTCTCATCTTTAAGGTTTTGAACAATCTTTTGTGCCTCTTGAAGAAGATAGCGTGCTTTTTCTATCTCCTTAGCATCTTCTAGTGTAGGAATATCATCTAAAAGAACCTCTAATGACTTTGTATCTTTTTGTACTACTGCAATTTTTAGCTTTTTAAGCCACATTCGTAGTTTCTCGCCAAGCATCTAAAAGCCCTCTAAAAACATTTGTCACTTCATCAATCTTTTCAATATCACCATCAAAAGAGATTTCCAAAAGAAGTTGTATCTCATAATTATATAAACCTTGTAAATATTTTGAGACTGTACCCTCTTGTTCCATATCTAAAACAGCAACTAACTCTGTAATAATTTCTATAGAACGATTTAACCAATAAACTTTTTTCTCAATATTTCCATCTTTGATGGCTTTTTTTGCTTGTGCATTAAAACGAAGCACACCTTCATATAACATCTCGATGAGTTTCGTTGGAGATTCAACCCCAACGCTATTTTCCATATATGTATTATATGCTGTTCCTTCATACATTTAGAATCCTTTTTTATTATTATTATTTTGCCGCTGCTTGAGCATTTGCTAGTTGTGTAAATATAGTAGATGCTGATTTAATTTTACTTATCATTAAATCATAAGCTGCAAACTTTTTCGCCATAATATTGTATTTTATGGTAAGCCTATTTGTCGCTTGTTGTTGATCTTGTTCAAGAGAAGAGAGTCTTGTTGCATAAGATGTTTTTAGTTCATTCAATGAACCACTATAACTCGTATAACGCTTAAGCGTATTTTCCATTTGATCAAAAGCACCCTCTATTTTTTTTGTACTACCATTAGCTCGCGTAAAAGTTCCACCTGAAAAGACTGCCTTCACATTATCTGGATTCTCTTTTAATTTCTCTTCAAATTTTGAATGGTCTAGTGAAATAGTTCCATTTTTGTTAGAAGAAAATCCATAATCGCCTAAACGCCCTCCAACATTACTACCAGCAGTACCAATCATATTTAGCATAGCTCTTTTCATCTCTTTAATAGTGCTGTCATTAGAAAAAATGCCTCTCTCTTTTACATTTTTACTTGATTTTGTCATTTTATCTAATTGTGTAATTGCAGAGTTATATTTTGTAACAAAACTATCTAATTTACCTTCAATGCCTTTAACATCCTGTTTTATACTTACCTGAGATTTACCAGGCTCTTTAATTTGTAATGTTACACCAGAAAGTAAATCACTTACTGTATTGTTTTTTCTTGTTATATCTACCCCATCATACTTAAAAGTAGCATCTGTAGCACTTTGTGCATTTGTATAACCATTTTTATTATCGTCTGTTTTTTTTAGTAATTGATCATCTAAATCACTATCATTATCTTTAATAGAAATATCATGATCAGTTCCAGTATGCGCCGCCGTTAGAAAGAGACGAAAATCACCAGAACCAACTTTAACAATACTCGCTTGTACAGTATCTCCTGCATCTTTATTTATATTATTTTTTAAGTCAGTTAAAGTCATTGAAGAGTTATACTTAAAATTAAAATCTTTTGAACCAACACTTATCTTCATACTACCATCACCCGAAGCAATAGTAGATGTTGCAGAAGAAAAAGAACCAGACTGTTCTATCTCTTTTGTCGCAATAGTATTTACATCTATACTGAAATTTTGAATTTTAGTACCAGCATTTGCCGTGACAGAAACAGCACTTCCTGTTGCCGTCGTAGAACGAGTATCAAAAAGTCCATACTGAGAAACATTTCCTGTACTTTCTGTTAAATTTTGCATCAACGCATTTACAATATTTAACTTACCCTCTTTATTCTTTTCAGCACTAATCTCATTCGTTATTGGCTGTACATCTTGTGCTTTATCAGCTGCTTTTAATTTATCTATAATTCCCTGTGTTAAAATACCAGAACCAACACCCAATGATGCTAAACCCATAATAAATCCTTCTATATTTTTATTCTTTAAGAGTAAATCGACAACAAAAGTAAATACTTTAGAAAAATTTCATAAACAAAACCCATCATCTACTATAATATTTTGACCATTTACATATTGACTCATATCACTTAACAAATAAATTAAAGTTCCTGCTAAGTCATTTTTATGCAACATCCCTTTCGTTAAACATTGTTGCTTGTAAGCAGAGAGGAATAAAGAATCTTGATTATCAAAGATACCCCCAGGGCTTAATGCATTGACTTTAATATTCATACCTTTAAAATATTTTGCCATATACTTTGTTATGTGAAGAAGCCCTGATTTAATAGCTGCATACTCAATAGGCATTGTCATTTGAGTACCTTCATATATTTCAAATTTTGGTGCTACAACTCCATAAATAGAAGAGATATTTACTATATTCCCATATCCCTGTTTTTGAAAATATTTCGCAAACTGTTGTGATGTAATAAAATAACCTCCAAGGTTTAATCCTAAATTTTCTACAAAATCGTCATACTCTACATCAAAAAAGGATTTTGCATAGTTTTTATTTCTAGGGTAAGCATTATTCACTACTGCATCAATCTTACCATACTTATTATCTAGCTTTTCAATACACTTTTTTAATGATTTTTTAGAAGTAATATCTAGTTTTATAAAATGAATATTATCTGTATTTAACTCTTGAGATAAATCTTTTTTTACTTTTTTGCCTATCTTTGTGTTTATATCTGCAATAATAGCAATGCCATCATTTTCTACAACTGCTTTTACAAACTCCTGCCCTATTAACCCTGCCCCACCTGTAATAACTACTACTCTATTTTTTAACATTTTTTTCCTTCATAAGAAACTCCACAAACTTATAATCAAGTTCTGTATCTATATCAATAGAACGCTCTTCTGGCATTACATATAAACCAGTGTTTTCTAAAAAAAGAGAGTTTTCATTTAAAATAATATTACGCTTCCATATATAGATAGAGGCATTCATATCGTAACTTTTAGGTGTATCTTGTCTTCTTACAATGCTTTCATCTAATTTTTTTGAAAGAGAGACTTTTCCTTTTTTATCGACCTCCACAAGATTAAAGTAAGGGCTTCTTCTACTTGGCATTGCCGTAATAAGATTATCGTTATTATTTTGTATAAATTGCTTTAAAGCATTGACAATATCTTCCACTATTCTAAGAGGTGCCGTTGCATCTAAATCAACCAAATAATCAAATTGAGTATCATAATGAGCTTCACTTCGCACAAAAGCATCACGAATTACATCCAATTTCCCTGCTCTATCACTCGCCATCGCTTCACTGCGTTTAAAAAAAATCTCTGCTCCATACTCTTGAGAAATTGTTGCAATAGCATCAGAATCTGTACTCACTACAATGTGTTCAAACAAGCCACTCTCTAAAGCTTGCTCAATAGTATAGGCAATTAAAGGCTTTTCAAGAAGAGGCTTTATATTTTTATTTTTAACACCTTTACTTCCCCCTCTCGCACATATTGTACATAAAATTTTACTCATCTATTTTGTTCCTCAATTGTTGTAATTGTCTGCATCACTTCCAAACCTTCTTCAAAAGTAGCTACATATTTTTGCTCACCTAAAATATCAAGATGCATCTGTTCAAACATAAAATTTCTCTCTAATGTTGCAAAATTATATATCTCTGCCTTTGCAAACTTATTTTTTTTCATCAATTTATTTGCAATAAAATCAAGTTCATAGCTACTCTCTAATGTCTCTACAATAACTCTTCTATGGTTTATTTTACTAATATAATCTAGGGATATATTGAGAAAAACATCTTGATTTGTTTTTGCTATAAACATTGTCAAATCATCTGAATCTATCTCTAAATCAGAAACTTTACTTTGATAACTTTTTATCT
>JALSWC010000017.1 GCA_027060825.1 Sulfurimonas sp. | reverse complement strand
TGTGACTTAAGAGATGAATATATTAAAGCCGTATATAATAGTATGTCAAAAGGCGACACCGGCGGATTTGAATTTTAATTACAGGATAAAAAATTGAGTAAATATATAACTACACCTATATACTATGTAAATGGAGAGGCTCATATTGGGCATGCTTACACTACTTTTATAGCCGATACTTTAGCTAGATATGAGAGATTAAAAGGTGAAGATACATTCTTCTTAACAGGTACAGATGAACATGGTCAAAAAATAGAAGAGTCTGCAGAAAAAAACAATAAACCGACACAACAGTTTGCAGATGAAATAAGTGCTTCGTTTAAAAATCTTTGGGATGAATTTGACATTAGTTATGATAAATTTATCCGTACAACAGATGAAGACCATATGCGTGGTGTTCAAAAAGCATTTGAAGTAATGTATGAAAAAGGTGATATTTACAAAGATTTTTATGAGGGTCATTATTGTGTTAGTTGTGAAACTTTTTTTCCTGAGACACAGCTTGTTGATGGTGAGTTTTGCCCTGATTGTGGTCGTAGTACAAATATTGTAAAAGAGGAGAGTTACTTCTTTAGACTCTCAAATTATGAAGACAAACTACTCAAATATTATGCTGAACATGAAGATTTCATTATGCCTCGTTCTCGTGCAAATGAAGTAGTCAACTTCGTAAAAGGTGGGCTTCGTGACCTCTCTGTTACTCGTACATCTTTTCGTTGGGGTGTTAAAATGCCTGCCTCTTTAAATGATGATAAACATGTAATGTATGTCTGGCTTGATGCTCTACTTAACTATGTTACAGCACTTGGTTACGGTGGCGATGAAGCAAATATGAACTATTGGCCTGCTGATATTCATTTTGTTGGAAAAGATATTCTGCGTTTTCATGCTATCTATTGGCCTGCATTTTTAATGAGTCTTGATTTGCCACTTCCTAAGCATATTGGTGCGCATGGTTGGTGGACTCGTGATGGTGAAAAGATGAGTAAATCAAAAGGAAATGTAGTCTCTCCTAAAGAGGTTGCTGATGCTTATGGTGCTGAAAATTTACGCTATTTTATGCTTAGAGAAGTTCCTTTTGGACAAGATGGAGATTTTTCACAGCGTGCATTTATTGACCGTATAAATTCGGAACTCTCAAATGACCTTGGAAACTTACTTAATCGTATTATTGGTATGAGTGGAAAATATAGTGACTTTGAAATTGACAGCGTTGATGTTGTAAAGTATCACTCAAAAGAGATTGAAGCTATGAACGCAGTACTTGATTCTTTGGACTCTTTTTTAGAAAAGCTCCAACCACATAGATACCTTGAAGAGTTGTGGAAACTTTTTGCAATTGGAAATGGTGTTATTCAAGAGTCTGAACCTTGGGTAAAAATGAAAAATGGACAAAAAGATGAAGCACTTGCTACTGTTGCCGTGGTTGCAAATATTTTAGCAAAAGCTGCTATTATGTTACATCCTGTTATGCCAAATACTACAAATACAATTGCTGATGCTCTTGCTTTTGAGATAAATA
Source organism: Sulfurimonas sp. (assembly GCA_027060825.1). Classification (GTDB taxonomy): domain Bacteria; phylum Campylobacterota; class Campylobacteria; order Campylobacterales; family Sulfurimonadaceae; genus Sulfurimonas. Next base: position 901 of record JALSWC010000017.1, on the reverse strand, counting down.
CAGAGAGTTATAAAGAGCTTGTAGCTGATAAAAAACTTTTAAAATTGTTTACTATCAAAAAAGTGCCACCACTCTTTCCTCGAGTAGAAGAGCCTTTAATGCAAGAAGCACCAAAAGCAGAGCCTACGCCTATAGTTAAAGAAGAAAAAAAGAGCAAACCAGTAACAAAAGAAGAGGATAATCTTATAGAGATTGGGCAATTTTTTGAAACTTCACTCAAAATAGGAACTATTATAGAAGCACAAGAGGTACCAAAAAGTAAAAAACTTCTTAAACTTCAAATAGACCTTGGTGAAGAGTCAAACCGTCAAGTTGTTGCAGGTATAAAAGAGTTTTACTCTCCTCAAGATTTAGTAGGTACACAAGTATGTGTCGTTGCAAATCTCAAACCAGCAAAACTTATGGGTATGATGAGTGCAGGAATGCTTCTTGCTGCTAAAGATGAAGATGGTTTGTGTTTAATAAGACCTGAAAAACCAAAAAAGGCAGGCACACCTGTTGGATGAGACTTGAAAATACAGTAGGACTTATAAATGGAGAGCTTATAAACTCTCCATTTGTCAATAAATTTACAAATATTATTTTAGACGCTAAAGCAGTACGAAGAGGAGACCTTTTTATTGCTTTTAAAGAAGAAGAGATAAAAGAGGCCATATTTAATGGTGCGTATGGTGTTATATTTGACAAACCTACACAAATTACAGATAGTGAAATTGCATGGATAAAAGTTAAAAATGTAGAAGATGCACTTGTGCGTTTATTGCGTTTTGAACTTTTAAACAAAAAGATAACTGTTTACTCCTGTCATGAGATTGTACTCAAACTTGCACTCCAAATTGTAAGTGAACCTACTTTTATTCCTCTTACTGGTGATATTAAATCAGTGTTTAAAAGTTTAGCA
>JALSWC010000016.1 GCA_027060825.1 Sulfurimonas sp. | reverse complement strand
TTACCAGAGCCAGGAGCTCCGATGATGAGAAATAACTTTTTCATTATGCTTTTACTTGTTCACGCAATCTAATGTGTAAATCACGAAGTTGTGTATTGTCAACTTCTGATGGTGCTTGAGTAAGTACACAAGCAGCTTTTTGTGTTTTAGGGAAAGCAATAACATCACGGATGCTTGCTTTTTTAGAGATAATCATCATAAGTCTATCAAATCCAATAGCAAAACCACCATGTGGAGGCGCACCAAATTTTAATGCATCAAGTAAGAAGCCAAATTTTGTTTGTGCCTCTTCTTCTTCAATACCAAGAAGTTTAAATATCTCTTCTTGTACCTCTTCTTTATGAATACGAATAGATCCACCACCAAGTTCAGTACCATTTAAAACAATGTCATAAGCAATGGACTCTATCTCTTCTACATCATCTTTATCTGTATCTTTTGGTTGTGTAAATGGATGATGCAATGCTTTTACATGTCCATCTTCTACTTCAAACATAGGAAAATCAACAACCCATACAAATTCATAAGCATCTTCATCTATAAGGTTCATTTTTTCATGTTCAGCAATGAAGTTTCTAAAACGACCCATATAATCCCATACAGTTTTTTTCTCACCAGCACCAAAGAAGACGACATCGCCAACTTGCATATCAAGTCTCTCTATAAGAAGGTTAATGTCCTCTTCTTGGAAAAATTTAATAAGTGGACCTTTTAGACCATCTTCTTTCATTTGAAAGTATCCAAGACCATGTGCGCCAAATTTACGAACGAACTCTTCAAAACTTTTCATTTCTCGTTTTGAAAATACTAAATCAGCACCAGGAACTTTCAGTGCTTTAATACGGTTTTTATGTGGTTGTTTTGCAATGTTTGTAAAGATTTCATTGTCACATCTTTCAAAAATATCAATAACATCAACCATCTCAAGACCATAACGAAGGTCTGGTTTGTCTGAACCATATTTTTCCATTGCCTCTTTATAAGTCATACGATTAAATGGTGGTTTAATATTTACACCACACGCTTTAAACATACCCTCAAGCAAATCTTCTGCTACTTTTATAACATCTTCTTGTGTACAAAAACTCATTTCGACATCTATTTGAGTAAATTCAGGTTGTCTGTCTGCACGCAAATCTTCATCACGGAAACATTTTGCAATTTGAAAATATCTGTCAAATCCTCCAACCATTAAAAGTTGTTTAAAAAGTTGTGGTGATTGTGGAAGTGCATAAAATTCTCCATTATGAACACGAGAAGGTACTAAATAATCTCTTGCTCCCTCTGGAGTAGATTTTGTAAGAATTGGTGTTTCAACCTCTAAAAATCCATTTGCATCAAGTACATTTCTTGCTGCAATTGCTGCTTTTGAACGCAAACGAAATACTTCAAAAACATCAGGGTCACGAAGCTCTAGGTAACGGTACTTTAATCGTGTCTCTTCCCCCACATTTTTATCGCCAATTACAAAAGGAACAGGAGCTGATTTGTTTTCAATAATAAGTTCATTGACAACTATTTCAATAGCACCAGTTTTTAGACGAGGATTAGTAAGACCTTCACCACGAAGACGCACTTTTCCTTTTGCAATTAAAACATACTCGTCACGCACATCATTTGCCACTTTATGTGCCTCTTGAGAGTCTTCAGGGTCACAAGTAAGCTGGATTAAACCAGTTTTGTCACGCAAATCTATGAAAATAATTCCACCATGGTCACGATAGTTATTAGCCCAACCAGTTAGAACAACATCTTCTCCAACATTAGTTTCATTTAAATCTGTACAGTAATGAGTTCTCAAAATATAGAGTCCTATAATAAATAATTTTCGCGATTATACCTAAATATAGTATAATTGACAAAATTATTCACAAGATGAGCAGATTTGAAAGTAAAAACAATAAAAAAAGTAGGTGTGGTTTTACGCCCCTCAACACCTGAACTAAAAGAAAATTACTACATATTAGAAAATATTTTTAAAAAGCATGGTATAGAGGTGTCTTTAGAAAGTATTAGTGGTGGTATGATAGGTATTATGGGGATGGAGCTTGATATTTTATGTAAGAGTGTAGATGCCATTGTAACACTTGGTGGTGATGGGACACTCATTTCGGCTGTGCGTCGTTCTTTTAAGTATGATGTTCCTATTTTTGGTGTATATGCAGGTTCTTTAGGATTTCTTGCAGATATAAATTTTGATGAACTAGAAGAGTTTGTAGTAAAATTAGTGCAGGGAAATTATAGAGTTGATGAAAGAGCAATTTTGGAAGCGACATTTAAACAAAATGGCAAAGATGTTTCTATTTATGCTTTTAATGACATTGTATTAACCCGTCCTTCTGTTTCAAATATGATTCATGTAGAGACACTTGTTGATTCTAAATCGTTTAATACCTACTATGGTGATGGCATTATTGTCTCTAC
>JALSWC010000015.1:993-2426 GCA_027060825.1 Sulfurimonas sp. | reverse complement strand
CTGCGCCTCTTGTTTTCTGATGATTGCCTCTTCCGTCGTCATCGAACCCGTCGTAAGTGTTTTTGCTTCAAGATCATTTAGCTGTGCATTAAGCAACTTTTTTTGCTCTATTGCAATGCTTTTTCTATAGAGTTTAAAAGAACCCATATCTGAAAGAGTTGATGGCTTAATTTTTTCATATACTTCTTCGAGTGTCGTCCCTTTTGGCACTATGACAGTGTGCATACCCAAATGCTCTCCACCTATTGTTATAGTAATACTTTGGGCATTGTGGTCAGGCAAAAATTCTATTGCTTCCCCACTATAAATAACAAAATCACTATTATCTTTTATGCTATGAATAGTCACAGATTGCTCATTATTTTCATTCCATATTGTTACTGTAAAATTTGTTGCCGTAGGATTTGGAATAACTACATTTAACAAATCTTTGAGTTTAACAGTTCCATCTTTCATCTCATATCTATAAGGACGCATTACATCACCAGAAATTTCTACATAATTTTTAATATTTTGTACATTTATTACATCACCCATACGAAACTGAAAAACATTCATTTTTCCATTTTCCAAAAATCTATAAAGGTCAAATGTTTTTATAGGCTTATTCTCCCGTAAAACCGTTATATGTCTATAACTTCCAAATTTATTCTCTATACCTTTTGCTTTATCTAAAAATTGAATGATGGAATCAGACGAAAGCCCTTCATAAAGACCAGGCTTATTCACAGCACCAGTCACAAATACACTTACAGGTTGGTAATTGCCTAAATCAGCATAAACATAAACATTTCTTTTAAAAACTTTTTTAATTTTTTTCTGTAGTAGTTGAGAAAGTTTATCATTTCTCACACCTTCTAAATGAATAGTTCCAACTTTTGGAAGAAAAATATTTCCCTGTGAATCAACAGGAATAGAAGCACTAAAATCAAAAGCACCCCAAAGTTTTATGTTTACCTTATCACCAATATTTATGAGATAATTTGGATTATATCTATACTGTTTATTCTGTGAAAAAGAACCATTAAAGAGTCTATAACCAATAACTTTAGTATCTTGAACTGCCAAAGTATTATTTGTATCTTTTAGTGTTGATGAAACATCAATATTTACTGCAAAAAGATTTACATATACAAAAATTAAAATTAGTACTATTTTTTTCATTTTTTCCTCTATTCTTTATGATCTTTTATAATAGAACCTAGCATTGAAAATATACCGTACAATAACAAGGTCAATATTAAGATGGTAATAAATACCCGTGGTTTATCTGGATAAGTATAACCATCTGGTAAATCTGGTTTGATTATTATACTCAATGTTTTGTCATTTTTTGCTACTTCGACCTTTGTTGTCTCAAGTTGTAAAAGTGCATTCTTATAAACTTCCGTTGCAAATTTGAATTGCATTTTTAACTGTCCATAGGCAAAAAC
>JALSWC010000015.1:0-983 GCA_027060825.1 Sulfurimonas sp. | reverse complement strand
TTATTTAGTCTTCCTTTTTCATTACCTGTCAATTTTTTCTTTACATTTTTTATGGAAATTTTTAGCTCTTTAATTTGGTTCTTAAGAGAAATTAGCTCAAAGTTTCCACTATTTAAATAGCGTTTTTTTGTAGCATACAATAATTTTTTCTGAGTAAGTTGTGCTTCAAGTTCAGCAATAACAGTACCCTTAGAAGTTGCTTCAGCTGTTGGGTCGATTAGTAAGTGCTTATTTTGATAGGCTTCGACCTTTTGCCCTGCCTTATCCATTTTTACTTTTGACTTTTTATACTCACTCTCGACAAATTTCAACTGTTTTTGTTCTTTTATTCTATTAAATTCATTTATCTCATAGCCTACACGAGCAACCAAAAACTCCACAATCTCTTGTGCTTTCTTTGGATTTACATGGAGAAAAGAGATATGCAAAATTCCAGATTTTTCATCATAAAAAATAATAAGATGTTTATTGTAAACATTCAAAATTTCTTCGGTAGTTGCATTTTTTGAAAGTCTCTCTACAAAATCAATAGCATCACTCTTATAATGTTTTGTCAATGCAAATTTTGCATCCACTTGCTTATACATATCTAAAGATTTCAAATACTCTTCCACTATCATAGAGTCTTGTAACTGCGAAGAGTTTCCCATGCCTAAAAATGAGAGACCCAAAGAGGAGACAGGTGAGCTTTGATTTAAACTCCGAACCATTAATGCCGTTGAAGACTCATAAAGTTCTGATTTTATACCCATATAATATGTTGTAACTATTAAAAATAGAACTAGAAAAAAGAGTCGTACCTTTGTAGTAGAATATTTAGCATTTATACGACTTTTAGCGACATAATTACTCTCTAATTTTGCATAATCTTTATCTAATCGCTCACGCATTCCTTTAAAACCATGTTTTCGTAATCGTACAAGATTTTTGCGTAGCGTTCTATGTTTTTCTTCTCTTTCATACTGTTTTTCATACCATGAAAC
>JALSWC010000014.1 GCA_027060825.1 Sulfurimonas sp. | reverse complement strand
TTTATTTTACTAATATAATCTAGGGATATATTGAGAAAAACATCTTGATTTGTTTTTGCTATAAACATTGTCAAATCATCTGAATCTATCTCTAAATCAGAAACTTTACTTTGATAACTTTTTATCTCTTTGCAAACACCACATATCCACTGTGCATAGTCAATCTCATGGCTTAAATCAAGTAAAACCCCTCCACCTTCTCTTTTTTTTGCACTATAAGAATCTCTATAATCTGTTTGAGGTCTCCATGTAGGTAAATATTGTCCACATTTTGCATGAAATGCAATAATTTTTTCATTTTTTACAAACTCTTTGAGTTTCAACAGCAGAGGATGAAAGCGTAAAACATAGCCAACAAAGAGTTGGTTATTTCTAATATGTAAATTTTTTCTAGTTTCAAATAGAGGTTTTTCACATAAAATCAATTTTTTTGAAACATATTTCTCTAAATATTGCAACTGTTCATAATGTTTATATGTAGGAGAGGCTATAACAAAATAATCATAGAAATTCAAATCTTTTATCTCTTCAAAGCTTTTATAACATTGGCATATTTTTACTTTTTGTTGTGTTAATAAATCTACTGAAGATATTTGAGATAAACGAGATAAAATCTCAAAATGCCGTTTTCCAATAGAACCATACCCTATAAGTAGAACTCTCACTTAAAAAACCTCATGATACTCACTATTTGCCTTTTCAAACTCTTCGACTCTTCCTATATCTAGCCAATACTCTCGAATAGGAAAAGAGATACTTTTCTTTTTTTCTACTATCATCTTTTCAAAGAGTGTCGGCATATCGTAAAATGTATTATCTGGAATATACTCTAATACCTCAGGATTTAGAGTATAAACGCCGCCACTTACGAAAAAGCGATGAAGGGGCTTCTCCTCGATGCTCTGTATCTCTATTCCAGCTATATTAACTACACCATAAGGCACTTGAAAATCATACTCTCTCACTCCCATAGTAGCAGTTGCATCGTTACTCAAATGGTACTCTAGCATATGCTCAAAGTTTATGTTTGTAAGCAGGTCCCCATTCATCACAAAAAATGGCTCATTCAATTTCTCTTTGATGAGGCTTAATGCTCCAGCTGTACCCATTTTTTTTTCTTCATGAATATACTCTATATGGACACCAAACTCACTTCCATCTTTAAAGTATGTCTCTATGATTTCAGATTTGTAACTTACGCTGAGGATTATATGAGTAAAACCATATTTTTTAAAGTTTAAGATTATAGTCTCTAAAATAGGTCTATTACCTACTTTTAGCATAGGTTTTGGGGTATGTTCTGTCAGTGGTCGCAGTCGTGTTCCCAGACCTCCTACCATAAGAACAACTTTATTTGTCTTGAGCGATGGCTTTAAAAGTTTTGCAACTTCTTTTATACCTATAAGTTTCCCACCATCATCAACAATAGGCACTTGATAGAGTTTTTTCTGTGTAGCAACTTCTAAAATCTTCTCTTTCGTATCTTCTATATGGCAAACTGTTGGCGTTTTAAATATGATACTCTCAATGCTACTCTCTAAAGATAAATCATTTAACAACCCCCTGCGTATATCTCCATCAGTAAGTGTACCAAGCAGTTGTTCATTCTCATCTACAACCAAGGCTATCTTCATAGCACCACTATCTATGATTTGCAATGCTTTTTTTATGGTTGATGTTGGTTTTAGGAGTATATTTTTATAGTTTTTCATACAGACCCTCTATATCAAAAAATGATTTTTTTAAAATATTTTCTAAATCAATCTTTTTTATCTCTTCAACTATTTTCAGACTCGCACATCCATCGCCATAAGGATTTGTAGAAGTTTTTAAGACTTCTTGAAATGCTTTTGAGTAGAGTATTTCAAAGGCATCTGCAATACTCTCTCTATCGGACTTACAGTTGATAACACTCTTAGCCATAATGCGACCCTTTTGTCTATCGCCTATATTTATAGTCCCTATCTGAAAGCTAGGAGCTTCAGCTAATCCACTTGAACTATTGCCAACCATTGCATCAATATATTGTAATGCACTTAAATATCGTAGTTGTCCTAGCGATGCAAATGCTACTGATTTATCACTATTTTTACTTACATACTCATCTATCATTTGATTGATTACTCTTCCAGCTGTATCACTATTAGCTTTTGTAAAGATGATATTTGTACTTTTAAGTATATCGACTGCGTTTAGTAACTTTTGAAATTGCTCTTTTGCTGTAGCATTTTCAAGAGTGACGGGGTGAAAAGTTACTAAGATATTTTTTTTATTCAGTTGAAAATTTATCGATTTTTCAAACTCCTCTTTTGAGAGAAGTTTAAGTCTTTTGATATTTTCAATCCCCATACCACCAACATTAAAAACTCTTTTAGGGTGTTCGCCTAATTGAATAACTCTCTTTTTATATGCATCAGTAGCAGTAAAATGAAGATGACTCATTTTTGTAATGCTATG
>JALSWC010000013.1 GCA_027060825.1 Sulfurimonas sp. | reverse complement strand
GAGAGGGAAACGCCTGGCTCCATTCCGAACCCAGAAGCTAAGCCTCTCATCGCTGATAATACTGCACCTTTCAGGTGTGGAAATGTAGGTCGTTGCCTAGTTAATCGTTCTTTACTTTTATCTTACTCTTTATAATTTCTATTTTTTATCTTTACTAATTTTATAATAATTATGTTACAAATCTTCCCATTCTTATCTTTTATTAAATTCTTTTAATTATCTATTTATCATTTAAAATATATTAGTTTTTTTTATATATATAGCTATTATTGCTCTTTAATTATTTAAACAGATAATTAATAGTTGTCTTAGTAATATAACTTCCATTTCGCATTATAAGTATAATTTTTATTAATAATAATATTCTCATGTTTAAGATTTTATTAATTTTTTATCACATATAATAGAAGTAATCGAATTAGCTCATGCTATCTCAAAATTTTGATATTACTCTGAGGAGAGAAAATGAAAAAAACAATTAAATTAGCAGTAGTAGCTGCTTTGGCTTTAGGTACAACTTCTGCATTTGCAACAAATGGTTCAGTTATGATATCTACTGGTGTAAAAGCAACTGGTATGGCTGGAACTGGCATTGGTATGAGTCATGGTGCTGAGTCAGCTCTAGTGAATCCTGCTCTTATTACTTCTGTAAAGGGTAGTGAAGTCTCTTTTGGTGGTACTTTTTTTATGCCAGATGTTTCCAATAACACAGGGGATGGATATCATAAAAGTGATGCAGACTTGAGTGTTGTTCCAATGGTTGCTACTGCAACTCAAGTAAATGATAATCTTTTTATTGGTGTTGGTATGTGGGGAACTGCTGGTATGGGTGTTGATTATCGAAATTCTGCATCACAATACAAAATGGTTACGAACTTACAGCTTATGCAATTTGGTGTGCCTGTAGCTTATAAAGTAGGTAGTTTTTCAGTTGCTGTTACTCCATTACTACAATATGGTGCTTTAGATATTAATTTTGCTTCACCAGATCGTGCAGGTACTATTCAGCAACATGGCAATGGTGTCGCTCAAGATTTACGATTTGGATATAACTTAGGTGCTGCTTATGAAGTTGCTGGATTTACTGTCGGTGCTGTTTATAAATCAAAAATTGATATGGACTATAAAAATCAAATTCCTGATGCAGGTCGGGCCTTTGGTTTAATATTAGGAAGTGATTTATCAACTCCTGCTGAAATTGGTTTAGGTCTCTCTTATGCTTTTGGCGTAAATACAATTGCCGTTGATTACAAACAGATTAAATATTCAGATGCTAAAGGTTATAAAGATTTTGGTTGGGATGATCAAAATGTCTATTCTTTAGGTTATGAATATCGTGCAAAAACATGGGCAGCTCGTGTTGGTTATAATTATGCAGCAAGTCCGATTGTGGAGCAAAATGGTGCAACTCCAAAAGGTGGAGCAATCAATACCTTAAATCTATTAGGTTTCCCTGGTATAGTTGAGTCACATTATGCAATTGGTGGGACATATAATGTTAGTGAAAAAGTTTCATTTGATTTAGCTTATGTTTATTCTCCAGAAGTAACAGAAACATTTGCTAACTCTGGTGCTACAGGGCATGCTGGTACAACAATTTCTACTAAACACTCACAAACAGCTCTAAGTGCAGCAGTAAACTTTAACTTTTAAGTAAACGATAAGAGGATAAAATATCCTCTTATGCACTAAATCATTTTTGCTTCGCGTTTACCTTCTTTAATCTCACCAATAAGATAAGAACCTTCGGCAGTTTCAAGAACTTTTGTAACATTTGCTTCTTCAACAACAAGTATCATCCCAACACCCATGTTAAATGCTCTAAACATCTCATCTCTCTCAATATGTTCGCTCATAAGTTCAAAGATAGGAAGCACTTTTATAGCATCTTTTTTTACCTCTGCCATAAGATTCTCAGGAAGTACACGAGGAAGATTTTCTACTATGCCTCCACCTGTTATGTGTGCCATAGCTACTATTTCGTTTTTTAGCTCTTTAAAAGTTTTTACATAAATATTTGTTGGAGTTAAAAGTGTTTCAATAAGTGGCTTCCCATTGAAATTTTCTTCAAACTTCATATCCATTTTTTCAAATAAAACTTTTCGTGCGAGTGAAAAACCATTTGAGTGTAGTCCAGAGCTTGGAAGTGCTATAAGTTTATGCCCTGCTTTTACAAGTGAAACTCTATCCATTTCAGACTTTTCAGCCACACCCACTGCAAATCCAGCGAGGTCATAGTCGTCTTCAGAGTACATTCCTGGCATCTCAGCCGTTTCACCACCTATAAGCGCACATTCACTGCGTTTACAACCCTCTGCGATGCCTGCTACAACATTCGTTGCTACGCTTACATCAAGTTTACCAGTAGCGTAGTAGTCTAAAAAGAAAGAGGGTGTTCCAAAGTTACAAATGAGGTCATTGACACACATGGCAACAAGGTCTATTCCTACAGTGTTGTGAATACCACTATCAATTGCAAGTTTGAGTTTTGTGCCAACCCCATCAGTTGCAGCAAGCATTACAGGTTCATTAAATCCTTTTGGAAGTTCAAATGCACCAGCAAATGAGCCTATACCACCTAAAACACCAGCAACTTTTGTACTTTTTACTAAAGGTTTAATGTTCTCTACAAAACTGTTTCCAGCGTCTATATCTACACCAGCGTCTTTATAACTAATTTGACCCATTATTTACTCCGAATCTTGTGGTAAATCGCATTTTTTTGAAAAAATACAAAGTGGACAGAAATTTGCTATTCCAGCGATAAGAGGAAGCACACCTAAATAGAACCAGTTTATACCAGTAAGGAAGCCAGTTACAATTAATGCAAGCCCCACAACAATACGCACCACTCTACACACTTTTCTAATTTTATTAAAATCCATTAGATACCTTTAAACTTTTTGTAATTATATCAATACTTAAGTAAAATTAATCCTAATATGTTAAAATCGCTTCTAAATTAAAGGAATTTATACAATGAAAGAATTTATTTACAATGAGATGATGGTACATGTACCACTTTGTACTCATAAAGAACCTAAAAATGTACTTTTTATAAGCTCAAACGCAGTTGGTTTCGTTACAGAAATACAAAAGTATATGGACGATATTAGCTGTGATGTTATCTCTGCTGATATGAACTTATTACGAAAAGTTGAAGATAGTAAGTATGATGTTGTTATTTCAGAACTTGAAAATGATGCAGCTGTTTTAGCACATATTAACCGTGTGCTTCATGAAGATGGACTTTGTGTTGTAAAACATCCAAATCTTGATGATGTAGATGCAAATAAAAATATTATGCAAATTCTTGGAAAGTATGCGAAAATTGTGATGCCATATAATCTTGGAGACTGCACAACAGCACTTTTAGCATCAAAAGAGTACCATCCAACTGCTGACATCATTTTAAATCGTGCTGATTTAATTGATGGGCTTGAGTATTATAATTCAGATGTACATCCTGCTGCGTTTGCTATGGGAAATTACATCAAAAAAGAGTACTTGGGCATTATTAAAAACTAATGGCGTACAAATACGCTATTGCCCTCACTGGAAGTATAGCAACAGGTAAAAGTACTGTTGCTTCTCTTTTAGCTCTCAATGGTATGCGAGTTATTGATGCAGATACAATTTCACATGAGATTTTAGATGCTTCTACTGCATGGGTTGGAGAGACCTTTGGGAATGAATATCTTCTTGGTACAAAAGTAAATCGTGCAAAACTTGGAGAGTATATTTTCTCTCATGCTCAAGCAAAAGAGATTTTAGAAGAGTATTTACATCCTAAAATTAAGAGTGAAATTCAAAAACGGAGTGAGAAACAAGATAGTTTTAAATTTCCTTACCTTATTGATATTCCTCTTTTTTTTGAAAATGGTAATTATGACATTCAAGAGAGTGTTGTGGTATATACTCCAAAAGAGATACAACTTGAGCGTTTTATGAAACGCAATGGTTACTCCAAAGAGGAGTCACTCAAACGCATCGCTTCACAACTCCCAATTGATGCTAAAAAAGAGCGTGCTACTTGGGTTATTGACAACTCAAAAAACTTGAAACACCTCCAAAATGAAGTAGAGAATTTTGTAGAAAAGATTAAGGAGATTTACTTATGATCGTATCAAAATATAGTGCAAATGGAAATGATTTTGTAATATTTCACTCGGATGTAAAAGAGGATAGAAGCGAACTTGCGAAAACAGTTTGTCATCGTCAAGAGGGTGTTGGGGCTGATGGGCTTATAGTGTTACTGCCAAATGAAAAAAAAGCAGATGAGTATGATTTTGAGTGGCAATTTTACAACTCAGATGGCTCTCATGCAGATATGTGTGGTAATGGAAGTCGTGCTTGTGCGCATTACGCTTTTAACAATAGTATAGCTCCCTTAGAGATGAAATTTTTAACAGGTGCTGGTGTTATCGCGGCAAGAGTAGAGCAAAACACTCCAAAGAGTGCTATGGTTGAGAGTGAATTAACTCCTCCTAAAATTCTTGAGCAAGAGATTGTATTCAATGGGCATACTTGGTGGCTTATAAATACAGGTGTCCCGCATCTTGTACGATATAGTGAGACTATAGAGAGTTTTGACATAGAAGAGGCACGCGAACTGCGTTATGTATATAATGCTAATGTAAATGTAATGCATATTACAGAGGATGGAAATCTTCGTGTACGCACTTATGAACGAGGTGTAGAAGATGAAACGCTAGCATGTGGAACAGGAATGTCTGCTTGTTTTTACAGGGCTTTTAAAGAAGAAAAAGTAAAAAATAACATCGAAGTTTATCCTACAAGTGGTGATACTCTCTATCTTGGTTACAATGGAAGAACGATTACTTTTAAAGGAAGAGTGAAAAAAACTTTTGAAACAGAGTGGGAAGTTTAAGCAGGCTGAGTTATAACCCAGCTGCTTCAACAATTCTTGCTTGATGATCGGCTATGAGTGGTTCGACTATTTCATCGAGTAAACCTCCACCCATAATTTCAGCAAGACGGTAGAGTGTTAAGTTGATTCTATGATCACTTATACGGTTTTGAGGATAGTTATAGGTACGAATACGACCACTTCTATCTCCCGTTCCTACTTGTGCTGCTCTCTCTGCTGCATTTTCAGACTGTTGCTCTTGCATTTGTAAGTCATAAAGTCTTGCTTTTAAGACTTTCATCGCTTTATCTTTATTCTTATGTTGCGACTTTTGATCTTGATTTGTTACTACTAAACCTGATGGTATATGCGTAATTCTAACAGCTGAGTCAGTTGTATTTACACATTGCCCTCCACATCCAGAAGAACGCATAACATCTATGCGTAAGTCATTATCATTAATCTCAATCTCGACATCATCAACTTCAGGCATAACAGCAACTGTAATTGCTGAAGTATGTACGCGTCCTTGAGATTCTGTTGCAGGAACACGCTGTACACGGTGTGTTCCACCTTCATATTTCAACCGACTATAAACCTGTTCACCTTTAATAAGGGCTGTAACCTCTTTGTATCCACCAGCATCTGATGGTGAAGTAGAGATAATTTCAATCTTCCAGCCTCTTAAATCTGCATATCGAGTGTAGGCATCAAACAAATCGCCTACAAAAATAGCAGCTTCATCTCCACCAGCACCTGCACGAAGTTCCACAATAATATTTCTATCATCATTAGGATCTTTTGGAAGCAGAAGCATTTTTATCTCCTCTTCCATAAGAGGTTTTTGTGGTTCAAGCTCTTTAAGCTCTTCTTTTGCCATATCGCCCATTTCTGAGTCACTTAACATCTCTTTTGTATCTTCGATGTCTTGAATAAGTGTTTGGTACTCTTTTGTTTTTTCAACAATAGGTAAAAGTGAAGATTGTTCTTTTGAAAGTTCCGTCATTCTTTTAATGTCAGAAGTGATGTCAGGTGAACTTAGCAATTCGCTAAGTTCATTGTAGCGGTTGATAAACGGTGTAAGTTTATCTGCTAACATAAGGAGCTTACCTTATATTGCGTTTACAGATTTGTGTAGACGGCTTACTTTTCTAGCAGCAGTCTCTTTTTTAAGAATACCTTTGCTTACGAATTTATGAATTTGTTGGTTAGCAACTTTAAATGCTGATTGTGCTTCTTCTTTATTTCCAGCTTCAACTGCTGTATTTACTGCTTTTACGATATTTTTAAGACGAGTTCGGTAAAAACGGTTACGCTCTGTACGAACGATTGTTTGACGAATTCTCTTAATTGATGACTTGTGATTTGCCATTTGAGTCCTTTTTGGAATTTTAAGTGCGAAATAATAGCTTAAAGATAATTAAAATTAAGTTAAAAGTAGGATTAAATTTTGGTATAAATAGAATTATGTTAAAATATGGCAATTTAAAAGTTGGATAACAGAATGCAAAAATTATTTGGTACAGATGGTGTAAGAGGTGAGGCAGGTTCATTTTTAACTGCAAATTTAGCAATGCGTGTGGCAATGGCTGCTGGAATTTACTTTAGAAAGAAATCTGTTAATAACAGAATTCTTGTAGGTAAAGACACTAGAATTAGTGGATATATGATTGAAAATGCTATTGTTGCAGGACTCACAGCAACTGGATATGATGTTATTCAAATTGGACCTATGCCAACTCCTGCTATTGCATTTATTACAGAAGATATGCGTTGTGATGCAGGGATTATGATTAGTGCTTCTCATAACTCTTTTGAAGATAATGGCATTAAATTTTTTGATGGTGATGGAAATAAACTCTCTGAGGCAATTGAAAAAGAGATAGAAGAAATTGCAAATAATGAAGAACTTATTAGAGAAGGACAGGTTACTGCTAAAAATATTGGTAAAGCAAAAAGAATAGACGATGTTATTGGTCGTTATATCATGCAATTAAAAAACTCTTTTCCTCGTGATTTATCACTTCATGGCATGAGAATTGTGCTTGATACTGCCAATGGTGCTGCTTATAAAGTTGGTCCTACTGTTTTAGAAGAGTTAGGGGCTGATATTGTTGTGCTTCATGATAAACCAAATGGCTTTAATATTAATGAAAACTGTGGTGCATTGTACCCTAAAGAGTTAGGACGAAATGTCCTTAAATACCGTGCTGACCTTGGAATTGCACTTGATGGTGATGCTGATAGAATAGTGGTTGTTGATGAAAAAGGGGAGATAGTTGATGGTGATCATCTTCTTGGTGCACTTGGAGTCTATATGCACAAAGAGGGCAAGCTCACAGGAAATGGAATTGTTGCAACGGTCATGAGTAATCAAGGGCTTGATGATTATGCAAAAGAGAATGGCATTACGCTTTATCGTTCAAATGTTGGTGATAAATATGTACTAGAGTTGATGCATGAAAAAGGGATTAACTTTGGTGGTGAACAGAGTGGTCATATTATTGTCAATGATTTTGCAAAAACAGGGGATGGATTGATGAGTGCTTTACAAATTTTAGCACTTTTAATTAGAACAAATAAGAAAGCATCAAAGGCTTTGCGTCCCTTTAAACTCTATCCTCAAAATTTAACAAATATAAAGGTAAAAGTAAAAAAACCTTTAGAAGAGATAGCAGGACTAGATGATAAATTGGTTGCTATTGAAAATGACAATATGCGTCATCTTGTTAGATACTCAGGAACAGAGAATAAATTACGATTATTACTTGAGGGAAAAGAGGCAAAAAAAATGAATGATTCTATGGATGATTTAATACTGTTTTTTGAAAAAGCACTCAATGCCTAATAAGTCGTTGCGTTTAAGTGCTACACTGCTTTTCTCGTTAGCAGGTATTTTTATTATAGATCAAAATATTAAGTCACTTTTTGTGGATGGCTTTCGTTATTACACAAATTGTATAGATTTAATTTTAGTCTATAATAAGGGCGTAGCATTTTCAATGTTCTCTTTTTTATCAGAGTATCTGAAATATATACAGTTGGTTTTAGTGCTTGGTGTGATGGGGTATGTTTTTTATCTTAAAAAGCTCTGTTATGCTATGCCTGCTGGAATTTTGCTTGGGGGTGCCTTTTCAAATATTTATGATCGCTTTATTCATGGTGGTGTGGTTGATATGGTTTATTGGCATTGTGGATTTAACTTTGCTGTTTTTAACTTTGCAGATGTCATGATTGATGTAGCAGTTGCATGGATACTTTTGCTTAACTTTAAACCTAAGTTTTGTAAAAGCTAGATAAAAGCACTTTTTTGGTATTATTGCCAAAAATAATAGTGCTAACTATATACAAAATATAAAGGAAATTGATGGAAATCAAATCAAATAAAATTAATGGTGCAAATGCTGAGATAGAAGCTACAATCTTAAGAGATGAGATAGATGCTAATATAGAAAAAATTGCGAAAGAGTTGGCAAAAACTGCAAGCGTTCAAGGTTTTCGTAAAGGGAAAGTCCCAGTTGCTGTAGTGAAAAAGCAATATGGTGAAAAACTTGTTGAAGATGCTGAGGGTGAAGCACTTCGTGAGGTATTTTCTAAAGGATTAGATGAACTTGGTATTAGCAATGATTCTTTAATCGGAGAGCCTACTATTTCTAAATTTGATAAAAGTGATGATAAAATTGAAGTAGCTGTAAAAGTTGCAATGCGTCCACAGATTGACCTTGATGGTGTTAAAAATCTTGTACCAGATTTTGAAAATCCAGAAGTGACTGATGAAGAGATTGATGTAAGAATAAAAGAGATTGCAGAGGGACAAGCA
>JALSWC010000012.1 GCA_027060825.1 Sulfurimonas sp. | reverse complement strand
TCATCTTGAATCTTTGTCATAATAGGATTTTCAATCATCTCTAAAAATTCACCCTCTGGAAGGGAATAAAAAACTATATTTTTTGCAAGCCCAATATGTTTTGCAAGATGCTCTCTACCATTTGTCATAAATGCCACTTTCATTTGTAATCCTTCTTCGCTATTTTCATTTTTTGAAAAGATGCCTTGAAAATTTCTTCTTCCAAGACCTCTTCCCCCTCCAAAACTTCCATTATCACCAAAGTTTCTTCCTCGGTTAAGACCTCTTTGTCCTCTACCAAAACCTCTTCCTTCTCTTCTTGTAAACTCTCTCATTTTAAATCCTTAAAATTTAGTTTATATGCACATATGTTCAGAATTATAACGAACATATGTTCATTTGTCAAATTATTTAAAAAATTAAAAAATAGAAAAATTTACGAAGGATTTCAATCAAGATTAAAGTTCATCTCAAAATTTTGAGATGAACTGAGTGTAAGTGCTTATTTAACAATAGTTACGACAAACGCACCTCTAAAGTCACCTTTTTTATAGCCGATTGCTTTATCGTGTGGATATTTTGCTTTAATGAGCTTATACGCCTCTGGATCTCTTGTCTGTGCATCACCATGACAAGTTAAACAGACACCTTTTTTAATGAAAATTGGTTTATAAACTTTATAAGAGTTTTTAGCTACCTCTTTTACTATCATTTTAGGTATAGCTTTGTGTGCATTTACATCACTCTGAATCTGCTCAAGTACTTTTACTTCATCTGGTGTCGGTTTATCTGCTGGGTTTCTGTACTTGATTGAAACTCTTTTCACGCTTACACCTTTTGGATACTCTGCGTTTACTTTTTTAGCGATACCAGATGCTTTTTCAAGACAAAAACCTGCCGCTTGAACTGGTCCACCTGCTTGCATATTTTGTTTCATATGAGATTTTAAAGCCCCACCCATTTTCATAATGGCACTCTTAGCCTCTTGTTTTATCTCTTTGTTTGTTGTAGCACTCAAAAGTGAAGCACTTGCCATTAGCATAATCGGTAATACGATTCTTTTCATTTTTCTTCCTTTTTTAATTAGACTTCTTGCTAAAATTATATCGGACATATGTCCATAAGTCAAGTAAAAATATTTCTATACAAATCTCTCATCAGAACGCATACTACTCACTTCATCAGCACTTGCCTGCATCCAGCCACTCTTCACTGTACCCTCAACCCTATCAAAATTTTCAATGTAAGGCTTAATGTCTAAAAGTGGTGTTCCATCAACAATATCAACACCCTTAATTGTGACAATATTATCAACAACATCCACAATCTCAACAACTGAAAGCCCTATGGAGTTTGGATGCATCGGTGTTCTTGTAGAAAATACACCTCTTTGTGTATTTGTTTTATCATTAAAAGGAATGACACTCAGTTGATGAGTATCAATTTTATGAAAATAGTATATAAGATAGGCATGAGAAAAACCATCTAAATCCTTCAAACCTTCACTATACTCCTCTTTAAATTCAATAGTTGCTAAAACTTCTCTCGCTCCACAAGGCTGTACAGGCATATCTTTTAAATCGCAAAAAGGAGATTTTATAGTTGCAATTTGGCGTAAATTAATTTCCATCTTCAAACACCTTTATATCAATAATTTATAAATATTATACGATAATTTTATAGAATTAAGTTAAATAAAATCCAGTTCACTTTCTAACACTATTTCTTGAAATTTCTTAGCTATTATAGTGCTAGCAATTCCATTTCCAAGAGAAATTTGCTCTTTTAATTCATTTAAAATCGGAGTTGTTTTATAGCCACAACTTGGAGATTTTGATTTTAAAACTATACGGTCAAACACAGGATTTTTTTCTAAAAATCGTTCTATCTCTTCCTCTAAACGCAGTGTTACATCTACATTTGTCTCGTCCGTAATAATGCGTAATTTACCCTCTTTTCCTACAACATTTATACGCTCTCTTGGTGTTCCAAAAAGTGGTGCTTCAGGGCAAAAGGGAATAATTTCATATTCATCTCCTAATGCTTCAATCACTGCATTTATCTTTTTTGTTTTACCATCATATCGACAATATTCACCTAAAATACAGGCTGAAACAAGGGCTTTTTTCTTCATTTTTAGCAAATCACCACAGATTTTATCTCAGTCATCTCTTCTATGGCAAAACGAGGACCTTCTCTTCCTACTCCTGAGAGTTTAACACCACCATAAGGCTGAATGTCAAAACGGAGTGTTGGCATATCATTTATGACAATTCCACCTGCATCAAGTTCATCAATAGCACGGTTTGTAAGGCTCAAGTCATTTGTAAAGATAGAGAACTGTAAACCATAAGGAGAGTCATTCATGCGTTCAATAGCATCATCAAAAGTTGCTACTTTCACAAGTGAGACGATTGGAGCAAAAACCTCTTCACAAACTATAGCCATATCATCACGCACATTTGCCATAACACAAGGATGGAAAACTCTCCCCTCAAGTTGAGGGACAAGAAGAGGAATAGCCCCCTCTTTTATGGCAGATTCAACCCAGCTCATAGCACGCAAGCAGGCTTCATCATCAATAAGTGGTCCCATAAAAGTATCCTCTTCATAGGGTGAGCCAACTTTGAGTTTTTTTGTCTCTGATGCCATCAACTCTGCAAACTCATCATAAATCTCTTCTTGCACATAGATGCGTTGTAAAGATATGCAGACTTGACCAGAGTTCACAAAAGCACCTAAGGCACATTTTGTAGCGGCATATGCTAAATCTGCTGATTTTTCAATGAAAGTCGCTGCGTTTCCACCAAGCTCAAGTCCTACTTTTTTAATGCCTGCATTTTTTGTAATAATATTACCAACAGGAACACTTCCAGTAAAGGAGATAACACGAGGAATATTTGAGCTAATAAGAGTAGAACCAACCTCAGCATCGCCATATACAACTGAGAGTGCATCAGGAATTGCATACTCACTCTCTATAAAAAGCTTTGCAAATTTATAAGCAGTAAGTGGTGCTTCTGGAGTTGGTTTAAGAACCACAGCGTTTCCTGCAACAAGAGCAGGTCCAAGCTTATGTGCTACAAGATTAAGAGGAAAGTTAAAAGGGGTAATGGCTACTACAACGCCAGCAGGTTCACGACGAAAAAATGCCATTGTCTTTTTTCCAGAGGCATACGCATCAGTATTTATAGTTTCTCCTGACATCGTTCGCATAGTCTCAGCAGAAAGTGTAAGTGTCTCGATGCAACGCTCTACTTCCACACGAGCAAAAGTTATGGGTTTACCCACCTCATCCGTAATTGTACGGGCTATATCTTCTTTCTTCTCACGCAGTTTTTGTGCAACATCGAGTATCCATGAACATCGTTGAGCTAAAGTTGATTTTTTTGCGAATTTTGCAGCATCTTGTGCAATTTGTAAGGCTTTTTTAGCATCTTTGGCATCACACACAGGAGCAGTAGAGACCACCTCCCCACTATATGGAGAGACTCTCTCACTTACTTGCTCTTTACTTACTGCGTTTGAGCCAAAAAATATTTTTGCGTTTTGCATTATAAACTCCCATATTATTATAAAAAGATTATAACATCTATTTTTTGATACTCCACCCCATAAATGAGGTGGATTCTTGTTCCATAACCTAACTGGCTATTTTCAGACAAGCATTTAAAGTCGGGTATATCCTACCTAGACTATATGTTTTGAAAGGAATTGACTACTTGGTTTTCGTAGCATTGATTGCGATTAAATGGTGGTATTATAGCATATTTTTCGGTAAATACCGCTTATATCCACCCCTTAAAAGAGCTGGTTTTACGCTATTAAGTGATAATTTCAAACCTTCTATTTGATTCTAGCTCTGCTCGCTCTTCTTCTGAGAGTTGAGAGAGGTCAGCTTCATCTAAAAGTTCTCTATTTGGTATTATGATTGCTATGAGAATAAGTACAATGCCGAAGACGAAAACAGACCATGAAGCATCATTACCCATAGTGTTGAGCAGTGTCTCTTTTCCATAGCTTTTACCCATTAAAGGCTCAAAAAATGAGTCATAATATTTTGTAAATACATACGCACCCAATATACCACCAATAGCACCCACTAAAACATCTATACGCCCCTCTGCAATAGAAATAGGACCTGTCCCTGGACATTTACCAAGAATTGCCATAGAAGCACCAAACAATATACCCCCAACAATAAGACCAGAGAGTATCATCGGCTTAATATGGTACGATGCATAACCAAGTTTTACCTCAAAAAAGAGACCAATAGCTGCAATTCCAATCGCTAAAAAGAGCATTTTTGGAACAGTTGTATCTTTAAGCATTGCAAAACCTGCAATTTTTTCAAATTTATCAACACGAGTATATTGAATAATCCCTCCAAAAAGAATCCCTATTAAAAAGACAACGGCAACAGAGCCATGTCCCTCATTTGCAACAATAGTAAACATATCCATCATACGGTCAAATAAGCCCATTATTGCTCTCCTTTATAAAAGAATTTTCCAGTGACAATAAGAGAGATAAGCACTACTCCTCCAAATATCATACTACTAAAAGCAGTCTGACTCATACCTGAGAGGAAGTGTCCTGATGTACATCCACCTGCAAGTCTTGCACCAATAATCAAGAAAAATCCTGCTACAAAACTCCATACTAAACGAGAAACAACAGAACCATTTTTGTATGCTTTCCACGCCGTTGGCATCACACTAAAACGAAAAGATTTTGTAACAAACAGTGCTGTTAAAAAACCACCAAACAAAGCACCAAGAAGCATAACACCTTCCCATGCACCAGGGTTTTTTACATGTTGTAAATAGACATAATCTTTTGGATCCATATTAAATAGAACTCCTGCAAAGTATGGAACATATGTCGATGCTCCAAGAGGTCTATTCCCTCCAAAAATAGAGAAGGTAAAAAGTAGCAACAGTGCCATCAAAATACCACCTAACCACCACGGTAATCTTCTTTTCATACGAAATCCTTATATAAATATTATATATAATTATACTATAAAATTAAAATTATAAAGTAATATTTTCCAAAAGATCAATATTTTTAGGAGTCACAATAACTACATCAATACAAAAATCAATATCCAAATCTTTTTTTTTCAAATAAACGAAAACTGTTTTTGTAAATCGTGAAAGTTTCGTAGGAGTAATATTTTGAATGGCAAGCTCATACTCTTCTCCACTCTTCACCTCTACAAAATGCAATACTCCATTTTTAGAAGCAATGATGTCAATTTCTCCAAAACGAGAATAAAAGTTTCGCTCTATAATGCTAAAACCATTCTCAATAAGAAACGCAGTAGCTCTCTCTTCGGCAATATTTCCTTTTGCTCTGCTCATCTTAAGTGCTTAACAATTAATAACTTCAACCTGCACCGACTTAAACGCAGCAGTCAAAATCAGTTCATCACTTTTATCTCCAAAGAGGTTATTTATTTTCGATTCTGCATAATGAAAGGTTGTAAAGAGAGTTTTTGGCTGTACTTTATCTGTAATTTTTATTTTGAGAGGATTTGTCTCACCCCATTCACTCTTGAGTATAACACGCTCGCTTGTAAAATCAGTAGCATCTGATTCACATACAAGTAAAATATCTTCAGCGTAGTGTTTATTTAACTTTTCACTGCGTTTGGTTTGTGCTGCATTGTTATACTGTGCAAGAGTTCTTCCTGTAGTAAGATGATAGCCTGTAAGCTTTTTATTTACTATCTCTTCGACCATACCACGCAGTTTGTATTGATGGTATTCAAAGTGTCCGTAGCCATCATCCGTTCTAAAGTCTAACTGATGTAAAATTGGTGTATCTTCAGTATGGACTGGCCATTGTAAACCTCGTTTACGATGTTTTTCAAGTCTATGATAATCTGCACCACTAAAACGACGGTACGCCACTTTTTGTACCTCTTGCCAAATATCTTTACTTGATTTATACTCTGCCGTACCACCCATTTTATTGTCAAGAAGTTGTAAAACTTCCCAGTCATCTGGTAAATCTGATTTGACGAGTAGCTGAGAGAGATGCAGACCACGAATTGCATTTATATAGACGCCTGTCTTTTCATAAGCTGATTTTACACCCACAACAATATCAGCACGATTTGCAACATCAGTCATAAAAAGCTCTTGTACAAAAAGTAAATCAAGATGCTCAAATGCTTTATCAACTTTATTTAGGTTTGGATGAATATGCGTTAAATCTTCCCCAATATTAAGCACTGCTTTTACTCTATCTTCTAACATTGCATCAACGAGTTGTGGCGTCATAAGCCCCACTTCTTCAGGTTCTTGATAATCTGGGTCATAGTATGGCAACATTCCCATATCACATGCCCCTTGTACATTATTTTGCCCACGAAGAGGCATAAGTCCTACGCCTGCTTTACCAATATTTCCTGTCATAAGAGCTAAGTGCGTTATTGCCATGACTGCATAAGAACCATCTAAATGTTCTGTAATACCAAGTCCCCAAAATATCATAGACTTTTTCAGTGCATACTCTCGTGCTACTTTTCTTACCATTTTAGAGAGGTATTCATACCCCTCTAATTCATTGAAATAGTCTGGATTTGCATAAGGGTCATTAAGGATTTTCTCTTTAAAATCTAAAAATCCTTTTGTTCTATCAGCTATAAAATTCTCATCATATAACTCTTCATCTATGATGACATAAGCGAGCATATTTAAGATAAGGAGATTTGCTTCATGAGGCATTATTGCTTTATACTTTGCAAAACGGTGGAGTTTAATTTCTCGTACATCAAAAACAGCTAAATTATCATTTTCTCGTGCCACATCCAAAATACGGTTGGCAACAATAGGGTGTGCTTCTGTTGTATTGGAACCTATAACTATTATAAATTCTGTATTGTAAATATCATTATATGGGTTTGTCGCTGCACCCTCACCTATGGTTGCACGCATACCTTTAAGAGAAGGAGAGTGGCAGACTCTTGCACAATTATCTACATGAGGAGAGTTGAGAGTATGACGGGTAAATTTTTGAAAAAAATAAGAAGATTCACAAGAGCTTCTCGCCCCACCGATGGAAGCCACGGACTTACGACCAAACGCAGACTGAATCTCTTTTAATTTCATAGCACAAGCAGTAGTAGCAGCATCTAAATCACACTCATACCATATTGCATCAAAATCCACCAAAGCAGACGCCACAGCTTCTTTTATAGCAGGGTTCTTCTCTAAGAAACTTTTGCGTATGCGTGGAGTTCTCAGCCTATCTTCTGCATCCACAAAATCATAGCCATATTTACCCTTAATGCAGAGCTTCCCTTGGGAAACTACTCCATCAGGATGTGCAAAAATCTTTTTGATTTTATTCTCTTTGACATCAACATGTGCTGCTATATCACACCCTACACCACAGTATGTACATACGCTATCTATTGTTTCTATATTTTCCAT
This sequence comes from Sulfurimonas sp., assembly GCA_027060825.1. Classification (GTDB taxonomy): domain Bacteria; phylum Campylobacterota; class Campylobacteria; order Campylobacterales; family Sulfurimonadaceae; genus Sulfurimonas. Next base: position 1,435 of record JALSWC010000012.1, on the reverse strand, counting down.
TTATTAGCACCCTCAACTATCTTACGCTACGACTGTAAGATTTTTAACTAAGATAGTTTACAATTCTTTGACTTAAGAACGATGGAAGTCGATTAAAAAATCTAATAATTAAATAAAATCTAAGCGGAAAAGCATAAAACTCTTTTCCTACATCTATCGTTTTTTTCATTCGTGCAACACCCTCTTTCGTACTAAGTAAAAAAGGCATCGCAAATTCATTTTTATCGGTAAGTTCACTCTTTATAAATCCTGGAAGAATTGTAATAATTTTTATACCGTAAGGAGAATATTTGTAACGAACTCCCTCTGCATAAGCATTTAATGCCCGTTTTGAGGAGGAGTAAACTTTTGAAGAGGGCATACTAAAGAGTGATGCCAAAGAGGAAATAAAAACCACTTTACCACTGCGTTTAGCACACATTTTTGGCAATAGTATCTCTAAAATAGCGTGATTTGCAAGAACATTTACATCATAAAGCTTTTGAAACTCCTTGATAGTTGGTACTTCATTTGAATGCCCTAAAGATACACCTGCATTAAGTATGACCATATCAATATCATAAAGCTTTTTCATCTCTTTTTGTAGGGCTTCAAATGCAGTCACATCCACACAAATAAGCGTAATATTTTTGCATCTATCTTGCAACTCATTTTTGAGTCTAACAAGCCGTTCTTCTCTTCGTGCAAGCAAAAAAAGTTCATTCTCTTTTGTAGCATACTGGCGAGCAAACTCAGCACCAAGTCCCGAACTCGCACCAGTTATAAGAATTTTCATCTAAATTTATACTATTCTTATCATCACTGGTCTAAAGTTAATAAAATCAAGTTTTTCCAACTCTTTGAGCATACTTTGAATATCTTTTTCTATAGCTTTATGTGTAGAGATAAGTAAATTTGCACTTCCATTTTCGCTTGAACGCTGTAACATAGTCTCTATAGAGATGTTATAACTCTCAAAAATCTTAGAAAGTTGTGCAAGAACACCTGCTTTATCTGTTACATTGATACGGAGGTAATATTTTGACTCTATATCATCACTAGATTTGAGTGTCAGTGTGTTCCCTTCCATTGGACGGTTAAATCCAAGCATCGGAGTTGACTTACCACTTCTTGCGATGTCTATAATGTTAGCAACAACTGCTGAAGCCGTAGCATCACCACCTGCACCTGCACCATAGTAAAGTGTTTCACCCACTTTATCACCCACAACACTCACACCATTCATAACACCATCAATCTTGGCAATCATTGCCTCTTTTTTGATGAGTGTTGCATGCACACGAAGCTCTACTTCATTGTTATCTTTTTTCGCAATAGCAAGGAGTTTGATGGCGTAGCCAAACTCTTTTGCAAAAGCAATATCTTCAGAAGAGACATTTTCAATCCCTTCAATCAAAATATCTTCAGGTTTTGCATCAAGTCCATAAGCAATAGA
>JALSWC010000011.1 GCA_027060825.1 Sulfurimonas sp. | reverse complement strand
TCTCCTGCTCTTGCATATTCATTTAACTTTGAGTGTGACTTAGATATAATGCCGAAAAATTCACAAGATGCTATAAGTTATGGATATTTAAAAACACTTTATCTTGAAGTTATATCCCATAATCTACCTATTATTTTAACGGGTGGAGATGCGTCAAAATTTAAAAAGATTTTTAATGATGCAAAAATTGATGAGCAGTTGATTTTTAATTCTATGAAAAAGATTATAAAAGAGAATGAGGATAGTTTATGTTAACAGTTGCACTTCCAAAGGGTCGTATAGCAAAAGAGACTTTAGAAATTTTTGAGACTATTTTTGGTGATAGTTTTAAATTTGATGATAGAAAATTGATACTTGAGACTCCAAAGTTTCGTTTTTTACTTGTACGAAATCAAGATGTGGCTACTTATGTTTATCATCAAGCAGCAGATATTGGTGTTGTAGGGCTTGATACGCTAGAAGAGCAGGGGCTTGATGTTGTCCGTCTGCTTGATTTGCGTCGTGGTATTTGTAAAGTTGCCATCGGTATGCGAAAGGGAGAAAAGCTAGACCTTAGCAAACCAGAACTCAAAGTGGCTTCTAAAATGGTAAATATTACAAAGCGTTACTTTGAAGAGAGAGCTGTAAGTGTTGAAATTATCAAGCTCTATGGTTCTATTGAACTTGCACCCCTCATTGGGCTTGCTGATATGATTGTGGACATTGTAGAGACTGGAACAACTATGAAACAGAATGGACTTGAAGCTGTTCAAGACATCATGACAAGTTCTACTTACCTTATAGCAAATAAAAACTCTTATATCTCTAAAAAAGATGAAGTTTTAGATATTTATGAAAAGATAAACGAAGTAATAAAAGCAGAGCAAAAAGCTTAATGACGAATTTAGATTTATATGCAAAGGCAGAGCATCTTTTAGGGATTGAAGAGGCTACTGAAGCTCTTTATGACCTTTACCGTTCAGAACTCGATGAGTACCATGTAAAAACACTCCTTGATGTTGGTTGTGGTCGTGGTGGTTTTATGCAACGCATGATAAGCGATGGTGTCGAGTGCAAGGGTATTGATTTAAGTGCTGTAATGGTTGCAGAGTGTCAAGAGGCAGGATTGGATGCTGAGTGCATTGATGTGGCAGATGTTGCTGGAAAATATGATGCTATTGTAAGTATTTTTGATGTGCTGAACTTTATGGATAAAGAGAATTTAGTAAAATTTTGTGATGCAATTGCCGAAAAACTGAATGATGATGGCGTGTTTATAGCAGATATAAATACACTTTATGGATTTAGTGATGTGGCAGAGGGAACGATGAGTAATGATAAAGAAGATGAGTTTTTGGTGGTAGATGCTGTGTTTGAAAACAGTGAACTCCATACAAAATTTACACTCTTTGAGAAAGAGGAAGATGGGAGATATGTAAAATATCAAGATACCATTGTGCAGTATTTTCATAAGATACAGCTCTTTCAAAAACTCTCAGGACTAAAACTTGTAGAAAAGCAGACTTTTTCGCTTTATGACAGAGAAGATAAGACGCTTTTAATCTTTAAAAGACGATAATTAGATATAACAAAATAAGGATATAGATATGAGTAAACACAAACAAAAAATTCAAAAAGTTTTTGAACACCCAATGTCAGGAAATATTGATAGTAAAAAATTATTATCAGCTTTAGAACATTACGGTGCAACAGTAGATGTAAATAAAGAACATCGTGCAATCATTCACCTCAATGGTAAAGAGCATTCTCTTACACTTTCACATAGACCAGAACTCTCAAAAGACGCCATCACAAAACTTCGTCACTTTCTTGAAGAGGTTGGACTTACAGCAGATAAGCTATAGTTTTTTAACTATAGCTTATTTTTAATTCAAATCAGGCTTTGGAGTTGTATTTGTAGATGCTGGAAGCATTGGCATTATCATATGTGGTTTTTTCCCTGTGAGTGAACCTAAAAAAGCTTCAATAGAGCTAGCTTTCTTGTCGCTGATTTTTGTTCCAAGTTGAATACGCCCCATCTCTTTAATGGCATCTTTTAAGTTCCAAACCATACCATTATGAAAATAGGGTGCTGTTTCAGTGATATTTCTCAATGTTGGTACTTTTACCATACCATTTTTATCGCCTTTAAAGTCGCCTATATTCATGTACTTATATGTTCCAGTTACATTAAACGCTCCCATCTCTCCACCAAGTGCTACGCCATTATGACAAGATGCACAACCAACTTCAATAAAAGTTTTTAATCCCTCTTTTTGTTTAGGAGTCATAGCCTCTTTGTAGCCATTTAAAAATGCATCATACGGTGCAGGTGTTACTAAAGTTCTCTCAAAATTACCAATAGTATCTGTAATTTTTTCAAATGTAATTTTTACATTATCGCCATACGCCTCTTTAAACTCTTTGACATACTCAGGCATAGATTTTACAACTTTTACAATATGCTCTTGTGTTGCTGCCATTTCAGGATGAGCAAGGGTTGGTCCTTGTGCTTGAGCTTCTAAATCTTTTGCGCGTCC
>JALSWC010000010.1 GCA_027060825.1 Sulfurimonas sp. | reverse complement strand
ATCTTATACAAGAGAAGTATCCGGAATTAAAAACTGGAATTGCTACTGTGTATAGAACCCTCTCTTTACTTGAGGATTCAAACGTCGTTACTTCTCTCTCTTTTGGTGCACAAGGAAAAAAATATGAACTTGGTGCAAAAGAGCATCATGACCATCTTATATGCACTGAATGTGGTGAGATTACAGAGTTTGTAGATGAAGAAATAGAAAAACGCCAACATGCCATTACCGATGAACTTGGTTTTAAAATGAAAGACCATTCTATGCAGATTTACGGTATCTGCAAAAAATGTCAAAAAAAAATAGATAATTATAAAAAGGAAAATTGATTGTTCAGTAATAAATTCATTCAACAAAGAATTGAGAAAGCAGATGTACTAAGAGAAGCAGGGATAAATCCTTACTCAAATCAGTCTAAAAGAAATACGACTATAGAAAAATTTTTAAATGTAAACGCAGATATTGAGCAAAAAGAAGACAAGCGTGATGCAACACGTCTCTATGTTGTTAGTGGACGAATAAAATTTCTTCGCATTATGGGAAAAGCAAGTTTTGTTAAGATAGAAGACGAAAGTGGAATGCTACAACTTTATGTAGCAAGAGACAATCTTGCGGAAGGTTTTTACAATACTATTTTCAAAAAGAACATTGAAGTAGGTGATATTATAGAAGTACATGGCTACCCTTTTGTAACAGGGCAAGGAGAGCTTTCTCTTCATGCTGATGATTTAAAGATTCTGACAAAAGCAATTAGTCCACTTCCTGAAAAGTTTCATGGTATTACAGATAAAGAGGTAAGATATAGAAAACGCTACCTTGATTTAATTATGAATACAGAAGTGAGAAAAACTTTTCAAACTCGTTCTCGTGTTATCTCTCTTACAAGAAGATTTTTTGAAGATAAAGGATTTTTAGAAGTAGAAACTCCAATGATGCACCCAATAGCAGGTGGAGCAAATGCAAAACCATTTGTTACACATCATAATGCACTTGATGTAGATAGATACCTAAGAATTGCTCCAGAACTTTACCTAAAACGACTTATAGTCGGTGGTTTTGAGGCTGTTTTTGAAATCAACAGAAACTTTAGAAATGAGGGAATGGATGCAACTCATAATCCTGAATTTACCTCTATAGAATTTTATTGGGCATATAAAACATACAAAGATTTAATAGAAATTACAAAAGAGTATTTCCAATATCTCTTTGAACATTTAAAACTACCAACACTCTTGCCTTATGGAGATTTAAAAGTTAATTTTAACAATTTTCAAGAGATTCCACTTATTGAATCACTTACAGTTATTGGTGGTGTACCAGCAGATATAGTAAACTCTAAAGAGAAAATCATTGCATACCTGAAAGAGAAAAATCTTGATGTCAATGAAAAAATGAATCTAGGACAACTTCAAGGTGAACTCTTTGATGAATTTGTAGAAGAAAAACTCATCGACCCTACCTTTATAACAGAGTACCCAGTTGAGATTTCACCACTTGCAAGACGAAGTGACACAAATCCAGAAATCACTGAAAGGTTTGAACTCTTTATTGCAGGGCGTGAGATTGCAAATGCTTTTTCAGAGCTTAATGATCCACTTGACCAACTAGAACGCTTTAAGGGACAAATGGCTGCCAAAGATTGTGGTGATGATGAAGCACATGAGATGGACAGCGACTTCGTTGAAGCTTTAAGTTATGGTATGGCTCCAACAGCTGGACAGGGAATCGGAATCGACAGACTTGTTATGCTTCTTACAAATGAGCATAGCATCCGTGATGTATTACTTTTTCCTGCTATGAAACCTCTCAATGGTGATTTATGTGAAGAGGCTGCCCAAGAAGAAGAGTAGAAGAAATTCTACTCTATTTCGTCTCAACTAAACGAGACTGATACTCTTTTGGATGTTTACATACAGGGCATTTTTCAAGAGCTTTTTTCCCATAATGAATATGTCCACATACTTCACAAATCCACGCTTCTTCTTCATCACTCTCGAACTCATGATCGGCATTAAGTCTTTCTAAAAGCATTGTGTACATTTTTTCATGTTCTACTTCTACTTTTCCAATAGCACTAAAGAGTCTTGCAGCCTCCTTATCACCTTCTGCTTTCGCAACCGCAGCAAAATCAGGATACATACTAGAATTTTCGTAATGTTCACCATTAATAGCATCTTGTAAGTTTTCAGCAGTTGTGCCAAAATTATTTTCTCTCTCAAACTTCATTCTATTATGCAGTGCTAATTCAAGTTTTGCATGCTCTTTTTCATTATTTGCGGCTCTTTGAAAATGTGCTGCTATATCTCTATATCCCTCTTTTTGAGCTGCTTTTGCATAGTACTCATATCTATTTCTCGCTTGAGATTCTCCTGCAAATGCTTTCATAAGGTTTACTAAAGTAAGTGATTTTGTGACCATTTCCATAGCCTCACCACAACAATGAAGCTCTCCTCCACCTACACTTTGCACTTCTACTATATTGCCACATTTATTACATTTATATGTTTCATATTGTCTCATGTTTTATCCTTTTTTGACGATGAATTAATGTATTATTACACAGATAGGCTTAAAGGAAAATTATTTTCCTTTACTTAGTCTAGACTGCGGATAGTATTCAGAACTTTATTATTATATTTTTAGTACAATGAGCATATTTTAATTTTTACAAGGAATTTACCCCTATGAGTTTTTTAAAAGAGTTTGACGAAGAAGTATTTAACTTATGCGAAAAAGAGCTAGAGAGACAAACTGACCATTTAGAGATGATTGCATCTGAAAATTTTACACTTCCTGCAGTTATGGAAGCTATGGGTTCTGTTTTTACAAACAAATATGCCGAAGGCTACCCTGCTAAACGCTACTACGGTGGATGCGAGTATGCAGATGGTGTAGAACAATTAGCAATTGACAGAGCATGTGAACTTTTTGGCTGTAAATATGCAAATGTGCAACCGCACTCAGGTAGCCAAGCAAATGGTGCAGTCTATGCAGCACTTATCAAAGCCGGTGATAAACTTTTAGGTATGGATTTAAGCCATGGTGGGCATCTTACTCATGGTTCTAAACCATCATTTTCTGGTAAAAACTACAGTTCATTCACTTATGGTGTTGAGCTTGATGGTCGCATCAATTACGATAGAGTTTTAGACATCGCTAAAATTGTACAACCAAAAATCATCGTTTGTGGTGCTTCTGCATATGCACGTGAAATTGATTTTAAACGCTTTCGTGAAATAGCTGATGAAGTTGGTGCTATTCTTTTTGCTGACATTGCACATATTGCAGGTCTTGTTGCTGCCGGTGAGCACCCTAGTCCATTCCCTTATGCACATGTTGTTACAACAACAACACATAAAACTCTTGCAGGCCCTCGTGGTGGTATGATTATGACAGATGATGAAGATATTGCAAAAAAAATCAACTCTGCAATTTTCCCTGCCCTTCAAGGTGGACCACTTGTTCATGTTATCGCAGCAAAAGCAGTTGGATTTAAACATAATCTTAGCCCTGAATGGAAAGAGTATGCAAAACAAGTAAAAGTAAACGCAGCGATTCTTGCAGATGTACTTATGAAACGCGGATACAATGTAGTCTCTGATGGAACAGACAATCATCTTGTACTTGTAAGTTTTGTTGGTAAAGAGATCTCTGGAAAAGAGGCTGATGCAGCTCTTGGAAACGCAGGTATCACTGTAAATAAAAACACTGTTCCTGGTGAGACAAGAAGTCCATTTGTTACTTCTGGTATCCGTGTTGGTTCTCCTGCACTTACCTCTCGAGGAATGAAAGAGAAAGAGTTTGAGCTTATCGCAAACAAAATGGCTGATGTTTTAGATGACATCACTAACACAGATTTACAAGCAAAAATCAAAGAAGAGCTAAAAGAACTTGCACAAAACTTTGTAATCTATAACCAACCAACATACTAAGGGTTTTTTATGACTGCCATGGACTTAAAACTTATAAAGATGGTGAGTGACCACTACTGGATCAAGCGTGATTCAGTAGTAGATAAAATCTCTTTTAAAGGGCGTACTTTTTATAATAAATTTGAAAGAGTAAATGCTCCTCTCACCCAAGCCATTATAAACAAACATATCAAAGGTGAAATCACTGTTGCACACTCTATTGCAGACAAAAGAGGTGTGGTTGAAAATATTGTTATTGATTATAATGGAAGAGATCCTGAAAGATTTTATCATCGTGCACAACTTCTTCTTCGCGAAGAGGGTTATATCAACTTTACAGCGTATGAGACAAAGACTAAAGGGCATCTCCATCTTTATATCCATAAAGGGCATACTACATTGCAAGAAGCTATACAACTTGGAAAGATGATAAGTATGAAACTTGCTGCTAAACAACCAAAACAATGGAAGATGTTTCCTAACAACGATACTCCTGAAGAGTACAATATATTGACACTTCCTTATGAAGTTTATGCAAAAGAGCGTGGAGCATCCTGGTCAAAACATATGTAAAATATATTAGACTTCTTGCAGAACTTAGATATGTTTCAGAGGAAAGAAAAAAAGATGAAATTGTGCAAAATCTTTTTTGAAGCGTAGCCGTAGCTACGGTGAAGAACATCTGCCTTGATTAAAACTCTCTATAAATTGCTGAAACATATCTAAATTTTGCAAGAAGTCTATTTATAACTTGTAACTTTATAATATTTTCGGTATTATTAAAAAAATAAAAAATTGAGGTAAAATTATGGATGAAAAAAACGAACTGAGTGACATTGTACTAAATAAAGATGATTCATCAAATTCCAATAAAAAAATTATATTAGCTATTGCTACACTTGGTGTTGTACTTATTATAGTCGTTATGCTTATGAACTCGATAAATTCAAAAGGAACAAATAACCTACCTCAAGCTATTCTTCCTCCTGAACCAACAGCACAAATAGCAAGTGAAAATGAAAGCCATAAAGAACCTCTTTTTGAAAATGTTCCTGTAGTACAAGAAAACAAACAAGAAAGTACAAATCTTGATCATATTGCAAAAAAATTGAAACAAGAGAGTATAACAGCACAAAAAGTAAAAAATATAGAAAAACCTATAAAAACTACTCCGATTGTAAGAAAACACAAAAAAATAGTTCATAGTAAAGTTTTGCCTAAAAAAGTTACAAAACCTTACAAAAAAGTTACAAAGCCTTACAAAAAAGTTACAAAGCCTTACAAAAAAGTTACAAAACCTTACAAAAAAGTTACAAAACCTTACAAAAAGTCACAAAAAAGTCATAAAAAAATCACAATTTTAAAGCACCCTTATTTTGTACAGGTAGGTTCTTTTTCAAGAGACAAACCAAATAAAAAGTTTTTAAATTCAATTAAAAAACTAGGATATACATACTCTTATCATAAAATTAGACATATCAATAAAGTATTGGTAGGTCCTTTTAATACAAGGAAAGAGGCAAATAAAGCAAAAATAATATTGCGTTCAAAAGTTGTGCGTGGAGCATTTTTAGTTAAACTATAATTTATTACTGAAGGCAGAAATTGATACATTCTAAGCAATTCATACTAGACCAACTTGCACCAATAGCTGTTTATTCTACACTCAAAGAGATGTTTACAAGTGAAATCACTTATCTTTTTGAAAGTGCGGGAGGGAGTGAAGGAAATTACAGTTTTATCTGTATTGGAGCAAGACAAAGACTTCAATATAGGGATAATAAAACAGTATATACTGATGAAAAATCTCAAACAACAGTTATAGATGAAAATCCTTTTGAGTTTCTCAAAGAGTATTATGCAAATATAGATACTACTGTTTATAAAGAAGCAATAAAGAGATTAAATGTTGGCTATGTTGATGGTTTTATAGGCTATATCGGCTATGATATGGTAAAAGTTTTTGAGCCAAAATTACAATCATTTATGAATGATTTAGAAGATGAGTTAAATACTCCAGATTTAGATCTTATTTTGCCAAAACTCATACTTGTCTATTCCCATAAAAATCATCAAATTACACTTATCTCAACACTTAGTGAATATGAAAATAAATTTCAAAGTATTGAAGATACCCTAAAAAGTACCTATACATACAAAAACAGAGTCTATAATATTGGTAAGGATAAAGGTTCGTTCGCACACTCTAAAGAGAAATTTTTTAGGATGATTGAAAAATCAAAAGAGATGATTAAAAGTGGTGATGTTTTTCAAATACTTATGACAAATCGCTTTACAAGGCATATTAAAGTAGATCCTTTTAGTTTTTATAGAATTTTACGCACTAAAAATCCCTCTCCCTATATGTTTTTAATGGAGTATGAAGATTTTAGCATTGTAGGTTCTTCTCCTGAAGTTATGGTAAGACTTACTGAAGATGAAATCCTTTTGCGTCCAATAGCAGGAACAAGAAAAAGAGGCGATACAAAACAGAGAGATAAAGAGCTTGAAATTGAACTACTCAATGACCCTAAAGAGCTAGCAGAACATCTTATGCTTATAGACCTTGGTCGTAATGATGTTGGTCGCGTTGCAAAAACTGGCAGTGTAAAAGTTGAAGATATAATGCATATTGAACGATTCTCTCATGTTATGCATATTGTTTCTGATGTAGTAGCAGAAATAAATGAGGACAAAGATATGTTTGACCTTTTTATGGCTACTTTTACAGCAGGGACGATGACAGGTGCTCCAAAAATTCGTGCCATGGAACTCATTGCAGAGTATGAGGGAATTAAACGAGGCTTTTACAGTGGGAGTGTTGGCTACTTTGGATTTGATGGCAATATGGATAGTGCCATAACTATTAGAACGGCCATGGTAAAAGAAGATAAGGTAGTACTTCAAGCTGGTGCAGGTATAGTGGCTGATAGTCAAAATGAGCTAGAGTATCTTGAAGTAAATAATAAACTCGGAGCTTTAATAAACTCTCTTGAAGATTTGGATAAAAAATAGTGCAACTTTTTTCAATATTTGGTAATCCAGTTGCACACTCTCGTAGCCCTTTAATGCACAACTCTGTTTTTAAACACCTCAACTACAAAGCCTGCTACACCCGTACACTTTTAGAGGATTCAACAAAACTTAAAGAGACTTTTTTCAAACTGAAACTCTCTGGTGCAAATGTTACTGTTCCACACAAAGAAGTGGCATTTCAAGCATGTGATGAAGTACGAGGATTTGCAAAAAAAATTGGTGTGGTCAATACCCTCATCAATGAAAATGGTAAGCTTATCGGATACAATACGGATGCAGACGGTTTTTTATTTGCTATTGATGAATTTAAAAATATCAAAAATATTTTAATTATCGGTGCAGGTGGTACAGCAAAAGCACTTGCAATTCGTTTCTTAGAAGAGAACATCAATGTCTCGATACTTAATAGAAGTACAAAACGGCTTGCATATTTCAAAGAGTTCGGTTGTAAAACAAGCTCTTGGAATGATTTTAAAATAGCCTCCTATGACTTAGTAGTAAATACCACAAGTGCTGGTCTTGAAGACAACTCCCTTCCTGCACCAAAAGAGATACTTGAAATAATTTTAAATAATACTAAATATGTAGCTGATGTAATTTATGGCAAAGTTACCCCTTTTTTAGACCTAGCATCAAAACATAATCTTACTTACAAAGATGGTGCAGATATGCTCTTAGGTCAAGGTGTCTTAGCAAATAAACTCTTTACAAATGCTACACTTCCAACAGAAAAAATTCAATTTTATATGAAGAAGAGCTTCAATCTTTAGCGAGAGAAACTAAATCCAATAGAGAGCTTTGTTATATTACGATTATAGTCAATCAAGGACTCTCCATACCCACTAAAAAGTTTTATATATAAATTTGTTTCATCTCGAAGAGGATAAGAATATGTGAGCTTTAATGCTCCTCTTCGTGTTGCGATATTCCCTCTTCCCATAAAAGTAAATATACTTTTTTTATAAAAATATGTAAATTTAATCTTACTATACCCTAAATACTTCATAATATCAGGATTATCACTGAGATTAGCTCCTGTTCCAAGTGGTGCTAGAAGTGTCAAATCTACAATAAGTGTATCATGTTGCATTCGCATTGTAGCATAAGTATAATTGATACTTTTAGAGAGATTACTCATTTTCTTTCCATCTACATAAACATTTGAAGTGTTTGGTTGTCCATTAGACATATGAGCAATTGAAAATTTAAAAGAGCGTATTTTTACAGCATATTTACTATCATCTATTGGAAATACTACAAACCCTTCTGGATTATAATTTGTCTCTCTAAATGGTGCAGAATAGGTATATAGTTGCCAAAAAGATTTTTGAGAATAGGCAAGATAATAAGAACCGTGCAGACCAAAAGGATTACTTGCTACCTTGCGTTTCAGACTTACTTGCAACTCTGCTTCTATATTCCGATAGTTCACTGGACGACCACTTGAGAGATACTTTTTATTTGCATACCCAAAAGGAAGTAAATAATTTACTTTATAGGCTTCAAGAGAAAAGCCACCAGCAAGCCATTTTTCCATACTCTCTTTAGACTCACTATTTTTAATATGTTCTATATCAATTTTACTTTTACTAGCATCATATTTTTTAGCAGGTTCAAAACCATCAGCGTAACTATATACAAACAACAGTAATAATAAAAAAATTCTCATCATACACGCACCCTATCCTCTAATGCTCTCGTTAAAGAGAGTAAATCAATATTTTCCAAACTCACACCTGTTGGAACACCTTGTGCAATTTTTGAAAAATTAATTTCATAATTACTTAATTTATCTTCAATATAAAGTATAACTGCATCATTTGAAATAGATGGAGTCAAAGCGAAAAGAACCTCATGCACACCATTTTTAGCAATATCTTCTAAATGCTCAATACTCAACTCTTCTAAAGAGTCCAAAACAAAATACTTTCCATCAAAAAGTCCATTTTCTTCTAAAAGTAAAATGTCTTTGGCATTTTCAACTATACATAAAAAAGAGCTGTTGCGGGACTCATCAGAGCAGATATGACATAATT
>JALSWC010000009.1 GCA_027060825.1 Sulfurimonas sp. | reverse complement strand
TTCCAACATATATTGGATATGCACTTTTAGCACTTGGACTTTTTTGGACACTTTTTTCAAGAAAACATAGATTTTCTCGTCTTTCAAAAAAAGCAAAAGATGCAGCAAAAGCGAAAGCTATTCCTGCTTTACTTGCTGTTGGAGTTTTACTTAGTATAACTCCATCGGTACATGCAGATAGTTTAGACCCATCTATAAAAACAATTTTGTCTTTTAATAAAGCACATGCGAAAAAGTTTTCTCAACTGATTGTCCAAGATAGACAAGGACGAATGAAACCAATAGATACGCTTGCTATTGAAGTTCTTGCAAAGATTCATAGAAGTGCTACGCTAAAAGTGGGCAATAAAACGCTTAATGCTGATCAGGTACTTTTAGGAATGATGATGCGTCCTGATATTTATAAAAATATAAAGTTCATTAGAACAGGGAATGAATATATTAATAAGATATTAGGTATTGCAAAAGATGCAAAATATGCCTCTTTTGCACAATTTTTTCAAGATCCTGAGAATATGGGTGGCTATAAACTTATGCAGTTAGTTAATGAAGCTTCAAGAAAAGCTCCAAAAGATAGAGAAAGACTTGATAAAGCTGCACTGAAAATTGATGAAAAAGTGAATGTTGTTTATATGGTTTTTACAGGTTCACTTCTAAAAATTTGGCCAAAACCAAATGATGTAAATAACAAATGGTATGCAACAATAGAAGCACTGAAAAAGTTTTCACCTCAAAATAGTCAGACTGTAAGGAATCTCGCTGTAAACTATTTTGCTGCTGTAGATGCGTCACTCAAAAGTGGGAATTGGACTAATAGTAATGCAGCACTTGAAAAAATTTCAGCGTATCAGAAAAAGTATGGTGCGGCTGTTTATCCAAAAGCAGGTAAGATAAAAGCAGAAATTTTCTATAACCACTCAAATATATTTGAAATTCTTTGGCCTCTGTATTTCATAGTTGGTTTTGTTTTACTTATTCTTAGTTTTATTAAAATTTTAAAACCTCAGTTTAAAATGACATTTATAACAAAATCTGCTTTGGGGCTTTTAGGACTTTTCTTTATTGCACATACTTTAGGGCTTGCTCTTCGTTGGTATATTTCAGGACATGCTCCTTGGTCAAATGGATTTGAGTCTATGACCTACATTGCTTGGGCAACAGTTTTGGCTGGTTTTATTTTTTCTAAACAGTCACCAATTACACTTGCTTCGACTTCAATTTTAGCAGGTCTAATTTTGTTTGTTGCACATCTAAGTTGGATGAATCCTCAAATCACAAATCTTGTGCCAGTACTCAACTCTTACTGGTTAAGTATTCATGTCTCTATGATTACTGCTAGTTATGGTTTCTTAGGGCTTAGTGCTTTGCTTGGATTTATTACGCTACTTCTGTTCATCGCAAAAAATGAGAAGAATGACAGACAAATTTCACTCTCTATAAAAGAGTTAAACGCAATCAATGAAATGAGCCTTATGATAGGTCTTGCAATGCTTACTGTTGGAAACTTTCTTGGTGGTGTTTGGGCAAATGAGTCTTGGGGTAGATACTGGAGTTGGGATCCAAAAGAGACTTGGGCGCTTGTAACCATCATCGTTTACGCTGTTGTATTGCATTTAAGATTTATAAAATCTATTTACAATGACTTTAACTACAGTGTAATCTCTTTACTGGCATTTACATCAGTGCTTATGACATATTTTGGAGTGAACTACTACCTTGCAGGTATGCACTCATACGCAAAAGGTGATCCAGTTCCTATTCCTGATTTTGTACCTATAAGTTATGCCATTATCTTTGTCATTATTATATTTGCATTTAGAAATAGAAAGTTAGCATAGAAGAGCTATGGAGTTTCGTGGTTTTTCACCAAAGGTTCTCCCTTTTTTAAAGGCTATTCGTTGCAATAATAACAAAGTATGGTTTGAAGCTCATAAAAATGAGTATGAAAACCTTATTCTCAATCCATCTCGTGCTTTTGTCATAGAGATGGGTGAACATCTTCAAGCTCTTGAACCTACCATAAACGCAGAACCAAAAATCAACAAATCACTCTATAGAATTTACAGAGATACCCGTAGAATGGGTGCAAATAAAGAGCCAATAAAATCTCGTATAGGGGTAATATTTTGGCAAGGTTCTGGCAAACGGATGCAAAGTTCCTCTTTTTATATGCACTTTTCTCCAGAAGAACTTTATGTTGCAGTTGGTGTGAGATGGTTTGAAAAATCTATACTTGATGCTTTTCGTGAAGTTATAAAAAATGATGCAAAGCGTCAAGAGTTAGCAGATATTTTACATAAAATCAAAGGAATGGGAAAAAATTACACCCATCTTGAAAAAGGCTACAAACGCTACCCAAAAGGTTTCAACAAAGATATGCCAAACGCAGACTTGTCTCTCTATAAAGGAATGGCGACTTATAAGCTTTTAGACCCACACCTTATAGAAGATAGTGAAGCTCTCATTACAACTCTTTTTGAAATATACGAAGATATGCTGCCTCTACAACAGTTTATGTATGAAGTGAGTTTAAGGGTAAAG
>JALSWC010000008.1 GCA_027060825.1 Sulfurimonas sp. | reverse complement strand
ATTTTTTTAGTATATTTAAGGTGTTTAAATGTAGAATGATATGAAAATTAAATTTAACAAGGAAGTTAGAAAATGATTAAGATAAATAATCTAGGCAATAAAGTTGTTGTTGAAGGGAATATAAAATCAATAGAGCATTATAATCAGTTAAAAAGTACGGTTGATGAGATGCTTTTAAATAATAAAACTATTGTGGTAACATTGGTAGATTCAATCTCTTTGACATCTTCAATCATAGGGTATTTTACTAAAATTATAAATGTAAATGGTGTTGTTTTAGAACTTTATGTTAGTGATGATGGTTTATTTGACTTGCTTGATGATTTGGGGCTTATTCAACTTTTTAATGTAAAAAGATTACGCCATGACAATTAAGGCAAAATTAACCATAATTCTTTGGCTTGTGATGCTCTTTGTATTTGCACTTATCTCTGATACTCTTTATACAGACTACAAAGAGCATAAAAGTGAAGTAGTTTCAGAAAAACTCAATACTCTTTCACAAAAAATAAGTCTTTTAATTCATGAAACACAAAAAGAACGAGGGGCAACTGCTGGCTTTCTTGGTTCTGGTGGTACGAAATTTACTACGATTCTTCCAAATCAAAGAATTTTAACCAATAAAAGATATAGAGAATATTTACAGTATGTCAAAAGTTTGGAGAAGACAAAACTCTCTAGTGGGCTTCGTGAAAAAATAACAAAACTAAACCGTAGTTTATCTCGTTTAAATAATATAAGAGAAGCTGTATCAAAACTACACATTTCGATAAAAGATGCCATTGCTTACTATACAAAGACAAATGCTATGATGTTAGATGTAGTCTCTTCTTCTATTAAACTGACAAAAAATGCAACACTTGTACGAGGTTTAGTTGCCTATAATGATTTTCTTCATGCAGAAGAGAACGCAGGATTAGAGAGAGCTGTACTGAGCGTGACTTTTGCAAAAGATAGATTTGTAAATGGTATGTTTGTAAAATTTATAAGTCTCATTTCATCACAAAAATCATATATACAGGCTTTTCTCTCTGTGGCAGATGGAAGTGCAAGAAATATTTACTATAAAACGATGAAGTCTCCCGTAATTGATGAAGTCAATAGAATGCGAGCTATTGCAATTTCACATGCTAATAGTGGTAATTTTGGTGTAAAGAGTGAATATTGGTTTAAAACAATTACAAAAAAAATTAATCTTTTAAAAAGTGTTGATGATGCTTTAGCAAAATATAATAAACAAATGTTAGCACATATTGTGCAAAAGCACACTTTTCATATGTATGTTTTACTTGCTATTTATATACTCTTTAGTGTAGTGATGCTTTTAGTAATTTTAAATATTAGTAAAAGTATAAATAAAACTGTTTTAGAATCATTAGAAAAAATAGAGTGTGTCTCTAGCAATCTTGACCTCTCTTGTAAAGTCACCATAGAGGGAAAAAGTGAAATATCAAAAATATCTTTTGCCTTACAAAAGATGATAATTGCATTTAAAGAGAGTGTTTATAGTGCAAGAGATGTCTCTCAAAGAGTTATGATAGACAATAAAAAATTAGATGCTGTTGTAGAGGTGTTATTACAAAACTCTAAAGAGGAAGAGGTTCAAATTAATGCCATAAATAAAGTGGTTGAAGATGTAAGTGGTAAACTCAATACTATTGAAGACTCTTCCATCACTGTTACAGAAGATTTAGAAAGTACACTTACTATGTTAGATAATTTTGCAAGTAGTTTAAGTAGAGTAGTTGAAGATATAGAGAGTGGTTCGCAAGATCAACTTGAACTCAATGAAAAAGTTACTTCTTTAACAGAACAGACACAAAGCATTAAAAATATTTTAAGTATTATTGCAGATATTGCAGACCAGACAAATCTTTTAGCATTAAACGCAGCTATTGAAGCAGCTCGTGCTGGTGAACATGGACGAGGATTTGCAGTAGTTGCTGATGAAGTGAGAAAGTTAGCAGAGCGAACACAAAAATCATTGCATGAAATTAACACAAGTACTAACTTAATTACACAGAGTGTAGATGAAATTGCAACAGGAACACAAAATACATCAAACAATATGCTCTCAATATCAAATGCAACACAAGAGTTAATAGATGCATCGCATGAGACAAAAGACAACTTAGTCTTAACAGAGAAAAAATCAAAAGATGTTATGCATCAAAATGTTTATGTAACAACAAAAATCAAAGAACTTATTACTTTTATGCAAAATATTATTGCATTGACAAAACAGACAGATTCAATAGAAGATGATTTGAATGATATATCAGTGCATGTAACAAGAAGTATGCAAGAGTTAGCGAGTGAATTAAGCAAATTTAAAATTTAAAGTTCAGTAGGGAGAAATAGATAAAATGCAATCAAAAATATACAGTGCAAGTGGTGGTTCATTATCGACTTTGTTGCAAAAACTGCAAAAAGATTTTATGGATGCTTGTAAAAGTGCAGATTTTCTTTTTTTTGCTATTCATCCCGATTTTGAGATTGAATTGGTGAATGAAAAAATAAAGAAATATTTTCATACAGATAAAT
>JALSWC010000007.1 GCA_027060825.1 Sulfurimonas sp. | reverse complement strand
TAGAGAAATATCCTATCATTTTATGGGAAGACCCTTTAGCTGAAGAAGATTGGGAAGGATTTGCCAAATTTACAGCAGAGTTTGGAGATAAGATTGAAGTAGTTGGTGATGATATTTTTGTAACAAACACGAAATTTATCTCACGAGGCATAAAAGAGCATACAGCAAACTCTTCACTTATAAAACTCAACCAAATAGGAACAGTAACTGAAACTGTTGATGCAGTGAGAATGTGTAGAGATCATGGCTGGAGATATTTCCTTTCTCACCGTTCAGGTGAAACAGCAGATACTTTCTTAGCAGATTTTGCAGTAGCTATGGATGGTGGACACTTAAAAACAGGCTCTGCTTCAAGAAGTGAGCGACTTGCAAAATATAACCGTCTCTTAGAGATTGAGATGATGCTAGAGGGCGAAGCACTCTACAGCTGGAAATAGCAAAGGCAAAGAGATGATAAATGCAGACCCATCAATCAACATAGCAGTTCCAAAACTTCCAAAAGAGATAGAGGGTCTCAAAGAGATCTCTCTTAATCTTTGGTGGACATGGAACGCACGAGGACGCAATCTTTTCAAACTACTCAATCCTTATCTTTGGAAAGAGACACGCCATAATCCCATAGCAATGCTCAAAAGCATGTCGCAAAAAGAGTTGAATGAAGCATCTAAAAATGAGCTTTTTATGCGTGAATATGAGTATGTCTATACAACTTTTACAACCTATATGAACGACAAAAACATCTATGCTGAGGAACCTCTGCCTATTGCATATTTTTGTGCCGAATATGGACTTCATCACTCTGTACCTATCTATTCGGGTGGTTTAGGATTTTTAGCAGGCGATATTTTAAAAGAATCAAGTGATATGGGGCTTCCTATGGTTGGTATTGGTTTTATGTACCCACAAGGCTATGTTCGCCAAGTTATAGGAACTGATGGCTGGCAAAACGGTGCTGAAGAACCAATAGAGAAAGATGTTGCTCCTATTGAACGAGTTTTAGACAAAGATGGACAACATTTTACCATTGAGGTTCCATTCATTGACCCACCTATATTTGCAAGTATATGGAAAATAAATGTCGGTCGTGTTACACTCTATCTGCTCGATACGGACATCGAAAAAAACGATCCATGGGATAGACAAATATCTTCACGCCTTTACACTTCGGACATTAACCAAAGACTGCGTCAGCAAATTGTTCTTGGTATCGGTGGATACAGAGTGCTTGAAGAGCTAGGCATTGAGTACTCTATCTTACATCTCAATGAAGGACATCCTGCTTTTGCACTTTTTGAGCGTGTACGCAGTTTTATGCAAGAAGATGGTCTCTCTCTTGATGATGCTATTGCAAAAGTCAAGCAAACATCTGTTTTTACAACCCATACACCACTTCAAGCTGCAACAGATGTCTATAACTTCGATATGATAACGGCTGCGTTTGAAGATTATTGGGAAGCACTTGGTATGAGTAAAGAGCAATTTATGAGCCTTGGCATCAACCCTGACAATCAAAGCGAAGGCTTCAATATGACTGTCTTTGGTCTTAATATGTGTGATAATCGAAACGCAGTAAGCAAAAAGCATTGTGAAGTTGCAACGAATATCTGGTCACATGTACTCCCTACATCAACAAAAGAGAAGCCTGCTATAGATTATGTCACAAACGGTGTCCATGTTCCAACTTGGTTGGGAGATGAACTCTCAGATATTATCGATACCTCAGTGGGTGAAAGTTGGAAACTCCTACAAGATAGCGAAGCTTGTTGGAGTTTTGTGAACGAAATAAGCAATAAAAAGCTCTGGGAAATTGCACAAAACTCTAAAGTTTTAATGGTCAATTATATTCGAGATAGAGTACGCGTAAAATATACACAAGAGGGGATAGACCCTGTTGTTGCAATGGCTGAGGGAGTAATGCTTGATCCTGATGTCTTGACTATTGGTTTTGCACGCCGAATGGCAGAGTATAAACGACCTGATTTAATCCTCACAGATATAGAACGACTTGAAAAAATCATAACAAATAGAGATAGACCTGTACAGATAATATTTGCAGGAAAAGCACATCCTGCAGATATAGCAGGGAAAAAGATACTCCAGCATATTTTTAAAACAGCACAAGAGTCTCGTTTTGCTGGACGCATTGCTTTTGTAGAGGATTATGGAGAAAATGTTGCAAAATATCTACTGCATGGCGTTGATGTCTGGCTCAACAATCCACAAATTCCAATGGAAGCATGTGGCACAAGTGGTATGAAAGCTTCTCTTAATGGTACGCTACATCTCTCCTCTTTAGATGGTTGGTGGCCTGAGGGTTACAATGGGAAAAACGGCTGGGCATTTGGAGATGAGCCTTCAAATACAAAAGAGGATTCAGAGGCCTTATATGATTTGATAGAAAAAGAGATAGTGCCACTCTACTATGACATAGACAACAGCGGTGTACCGACACAGTGGATAGAGAAGATGAAAGCATCAATGACAAGCGTTACACCTGCGTTTAGTGCAAGACGAATGATGAAAGATTATTTGAGCAAATTTTATATTCCAATATCAATGGATTTGCAAAAAAAATAAAAACAATAAGGGGAAGAGATATGCGT
>JALSWC010000006.1 GCA_027060825.1 Sulfurimonas sp. | reverse complement strand
GAATGTTCTGGAAAAATTACCTTGATTCTCTTCTCATCCCACATCCCTAAATCACGGGCAATAGTAATAATCTGTTTTATCTCTTGATTGGAAAATTTGTAAAAAAAAGCTCGCTCTTGAATGAACTCCTGTTCATCTTGAGGAAGCTTTTTGTAAAAAGTATTGTTAATAGCGTTGTTAAATTTTTCTGCATATGAATTCATATGCGAATTTTAGCAAAATTTTAGCCTTATTGGATAGGAATAACTTTCGCTTTTGGTTTTTGTATCTCTTTTCTTGGAACTACAACTGTTAAAATACCATTTTTATAGCTTGTAGTGAGTTTGTCTTGCTCTATATTTTCTGGAAGTTGCACAGCTCTTTCAAAGCTACCATAAAAAATTTCTTTTTTTACAACATCTTTTGTTTTTTTATCTTTAGCTGAACTTTTTTTACCTTGAAGAGTTAGTAGATTATTTGCATCTATACTGAGCTTGATGTCCTTTTTAGGGACACCTGCTAAATCAAATTTCAAAGTAATCTTTTTGGCACTCTCTTGGACATCCATTCTCGGATAATTAAAGTTGTTGAGTTTTGCATTTGTAAAATGTTCATTTACAAGTGTGTTAAAGTATTGATTTATTTTTGCAAATTCAGTACTATATGGGCTTTTTGCATCTATAACATCAGCACTCACCACTGCAGTTAAAAGTGAAGCTAATGTGATTGCACTTAAATATTTTTTCATAACAGACTCCTTAAAAATGTTTAGGAAAATTTTATAGCTTTTTTTTAAACATAGAGTAAATATTATTTTTCTAAAAGGTAATGACTTGAGCGTTCCAAAAGTTGTTGAAAATTCTTAATTTTTATGTTTCTTCGACTGGTTTCTATAAGTTCATCGGCTTTTAACTCTTTAAGCGTCCGTTCAATAACATGACGGACAGTTCCAAGCAATTTGGCTATTTCAGAGTTAGAGAGGTTTTGTAAAAGATTGTATTTAAAATGCTTGTTAGGGTTCATATTGTCAATAAGCAAATTGATAAGTCTCTCTTTGGTATCGTGGAGTGCTAAGTCAGAAGCAAGTTCCTCAGTATGACGCATTTGTGCTGCAAGATAAAGAAAAAACTTTTTATTAAAAGTGGTGTCATTATTGAGCCAATAACGAACTTTTTGAATGGGTAAACGCAACACTCTTGCATTTTCAATGACTTCATAAGCTACATCATGCGCTTGATTGTCTAGCAGTGTAATTACATCAAACATATCGCCACGCTTATAAATAAATAGGGTTTGTTCTTTAGAATTTTTAAAATTTATTTGGTATGTTTTTATTTTTCCTTCTACTAATACATAAAAGTATTTTAAAAAGTCATCAGGGAAAAAGGGAGAAGAACCTTTTTCATACTCAAAGGGTTGGGCATATTTGAAAAATGCATCTTCAAATGTTTTACTTGTATTATTTAAAAGTTCTAAGTGTTTTGAATTGTTTTGCATGTTATAATTGTAACATACTTATAAGGTGTTTATATGATTCTTGGAAAATGTCCCTACTGTGAGGATGGAAATATAGAAGTACGCGATAAAGAGGTGAGAGGAAAAAAAGTGAAGTTGTATGCTTGTACAAACGCACATTGGACGAGTGAAGATGGCGAGATGTATGAACTTACGCCAGATGCAACATGTAGCTTTAAAATATGGCAAAACTCCTTGGCAAAATATGGAAAATGGCTAACATATAAAGAGGTGCGGGAGTTACTTGATGCTGAGGAGCTTGAAGTTGAATTATTGAGTAAAAAATATGGTAAAAAAATTTACTATAAAAAAACTATAATATTAAATGAAGAGTATGGAGTAAGTGTTATTTGGGATAGCAATAGGTAAATCCGATGAAATTTTAGCATTTAACCTCTTTAAATCTAAATTTACAATTTTATTTTTCTGATTTCTCAAAAATTGCACTTCAGGTTTTAATTTTGGCTTATTTAGAAGAGTTGGATGTTTATTTAGTGGTATAAAAGGAAAAATAGATGATAATACGAAAACTTTTTAAATTTGAAAATGCACATATTGTTCGAGGATGTTCTACTCAAAAGTGTAGAAGTTCTCTTCATGGACACTCTTACAAAGTAGAGTTACTCTTTGAATCAAATTTCTTAGATAATGGGCAGATGGTTTATGATTTTGGACTTATGAAACAAAATATGAAAGATTTAGTGGAGAGTTTTGATCATGCTATTACTCTTTGGAGTGGGGATAATTTAGAGTATATTCAAGATATGAAAAAACACTCTGCACGCTGGGTAGAGTTACCAGTTTCACCCTCAGCAGAACAATTTTCTCGTGTGATTTTTATGATGATAGATAAACTATTAGGGCAAATATTTACAGTCAATGGCGAAAAAGAGGTAAAACTTAACAGCGTTATTGTGCATGAAACAGCTACTGGCTATGCACAATGTTTTCATGAAGATGCATATAATGAAAATATGGGAAATATTGCACTAGAAGCAATTTACTTTTCTCAAGCAGTGCTTGAGAGTTTTCATGATAGAGAACTTTTTGAGAAAATAAAAAGAGGTGAAGTTTTCACCAATCCAAAAACTGTATAAATGGGAGATTGAATGTTAGATATATTTAAACAACAAAAGAGTTTTTTAACACGGGCAAAAGAGAAAAGTAATTTTAAATATCTGATTAATTTTGATGAAAATGGTGCATTTATTGAAATTTGCGATAGTAAACTCAAACCAATTTTTGATGTGGATTATAGAGTTTATAATGGTGTTGATAGAGAGATTTTACAACTTCTTGAACAGTGTAAAGAAGATGATTTTTTTAGTATCTCTTGGGAAAGTGATAGTGAAAAAATATACCTTGATAAATATCCAAAAATTATTGA
The DNA here is from genome assembly GCA_027060825.1 of Sulfurimonas sp. Classification (GTDB taxonomy): domain Bacteria; phylum Campylobacterota; class Campylobacteria; order Campylobacterales; family Sulfurimonadaceae; genus Sulfurimonas. The sequence goes on along the minus strand of JALSWC010000006.1, from coordinate 6,561 downwards.
ACTCTTACGACAAAGTGATAAAATAGTTGATTTTAGCAATAAACCTATCTCTTTTGTTTCAGGTATATACCAACTACAATTACGCATTGTAGAAAAAGATAAGCTTGTTATTATACCTGTAGTTGATGGACAAGATGAATTTCAATTTGTAAGTGCTAGCTATATTTTACAAAATAATCAAATGAAACAAATTCATAATATTGGTGAAAATTATAAACAATTGAGTGCTTTTGATACACTTATAGAAAAAGAGCAATTAGAAGAGATGCTTACCATTTTGCTAACCCATTTTGAGAATATTGAGGTTCTTTATGATGATTATGAAATGGTTTATAAAGATGAGAAAAAATCAATACAACCAGCTGTTATTTTTGAAAAGATTACTGCTGAAAATGAACTTATTTTAAAAACATCTGCTACTTTAGGAAAGCTGACTCCACAATTTTTTAATGATTTTAATATCTCTAAAGTTGTTCTTGTCAATGAACTAGAGAAAAATATTACAGTGTATGAGTGTGATTTTATAGATGTTTTTGAGATATACTCTTATATATTTAAAGCATTAACGGCGATTAAAAGAAAAAATAAAAGTAGTTCGTTTAGCGAAGAAGATGGCTTATTTGTAATCGAAGAGGAGATTGCAAAAGAGTTTATAGCAACTCATTTACATACGATTTTAAAAACTGCTCAGATTTTTGGGAGTGAAAAATTAAAAGCGTATAAATACAACACTGCAAAACCTGCATTAAATGTCTCTTTTAAAGATAAAATAGACTTTTTAGATACAGGAGATGTAACTGTAACTATTGATGAAGATACTTTCAATCTTTTTGATCTTATAAATCTCCATAAAAAACACTCTTATATTCCACTAAGTAATGGCGAAAAATCTATTGTTGACCAAGAGTATATTGCTAAATTGCAAAGGATATTTAAAAAAGAGGGGAAAAAAGTTAAAGTCTCATTCTTTGATTTACCTGAAATTGAAGAGCTTATAGCAGAAAAAGAGCAAAAAGTTTTTAAAGATAGTAAGCATTTTTATGAAGGATTTAATAAGTTAAAAACAGCAAAGACAAGAATTGCGAAACTAGAAAATGTTACATTAAGAGATTATCAAAAAGAGGGAGTTCGATGGTTACGATACCTTTATGAAAATAAGTTTGGTGGCTGTTTAGCAGATGATATGGGGCTTGGAAAGACTCTGCAAACGATTAGTTTACTCTCATTTATCTATCCTAAACAAAAAGCCCCATCTATGGTTGTGATGCCTAGAAGTCTTTTAAACAACTGGCAAAATGAGTTGCAAAAGTTTAATCCAAATCTCTCTTTTTATCTCTATTATGGGCAATCAAGGGATGATAAAGAGATTTTAAACCATAATATTACATTAACAACCTATGCTATGGTTCGTAACGATATAGAGAAGTTACAAAAGATAGCATTTGATACAGTTATTTTAGATGAATCACAAAATATTAAAAATATTGATTCAAAAATCAGTAAAGCTGTGATGCTCCTTGATGCAAAACATAAATTTGCTTTGAGTGGTACTCCTATAGAAAATTCACTTTTTGAGCTCTATTCACTTTTTAGGTTTATTAACAATGGTATGTTTAAATCTTTAACAGATTTTAAACGAGATTTTGCTGTGCCTATTCAAAGTGAAGCAAATGAGAATGTTGCAAAAATATTAAAAGCAAAAATTACGCCGTTCCTTTTAAGAAGGCTAAAAAAAGATGTTTTAAAAGATTTACCAGCAAAACAGGAACAAATTATTTATGTAGAGATGGATGAAAAACATAAAAAGTTTTATAATGAAAAGAAGAATTACTATAAACAAGTTTTAGATAAGCAGATTGCAGCAAATGGTCTTAGAAATTCACAGTTTGTTATTTTACAGGCTTTTAATGATTTACGACAAATCGCTTCAGCACCAGAGTTAAAAACAGATGATACAACAATAGTTTCATCAAAAATAGAGACACTTTTTGAAACGCTTGAAGATGTTATTCTCAATGGTCATAAGGTATTGATATTTGCAAACTTTTTAGGAAGTTTAGATTTGATTTCTCAAAAAGCGAGTGATCTTGGGTATGAGCATCTTTTAATGACTGGAAGCACAAGAAATAGGCAAGAGTTAGTTGATAAATTTCAAAATGATAAAAACATCAAACTCTTTTTAATGACACTCAAAGTTGGTGGGGTGGGGTTAAATCTTACTGAGGCAGATTATGTCTTTATTTTTGACCCTTGGTGGAATAAAGCAGCACAAAATCAAGCAATAGATAGAGCGCATAGAATGGGGCAAAAAAATACTGTTTTTAGTTACGAAATGATTACAAAAGACACTATAGAAGAGAAGATTTTAGAACTTCAAAACCAAAAACAGGATATGACAGATATGATAATTAGTGGTGATGAAGGTGGTCTTAAACAGCTTACTAATGATGATTTAGATTTTATATTAGGCTAGAAGATGAATTTTTTAAATGAAACAGAGCATCTACCTAAAATAATTATGGAAAAATATGCATTTATGAGCATAGATGAGCTTCGAGTCTTATGTGAAAAAATGGATGTAGAACTTCATTCTGCTTTAAAGAAAAATGATATTGTTTTTCATGTTCTTCCTGATTTGCTGAATAGTTCAGGATTTTTAGAAGATTTTTACTATAGTTTAGAACTAGAGCAACAGGATATTTTAAAGTTTATTGTAAATTATAATGGTTTAGATGTAGTAAAAGCTGTAAAACAGAGTTTTGGTTTCAATATTATTTTAATGAAAAGAAAGAAAAGAGATGTTTATGTTTGGTGGCTTGAACTTTTTATAGATAACAATCAAATAGATGAGACTCTTAAAGAGTACTATTTTGAGTTTTTACATGATGAAAAACTACAAAAAGAGATTAATGGTAAAAAGGTATATAAAGCGAAGAAAAAAGAAGTGCCATCAAAAGTACCAGACTATTTAGATAGCATTGAAAAGAAAGAGATTTGCAAATATGATTTTAAAAATAATCTGAAAAGGTGTAAACTTTTTGAAAATAGTCATCAAGATATGATAGAAAATATTCGTATATTATATCAGTTCTCAAAAGCAAAAAAGATACTTATTACTCAAAAACATCAATTTGCCGTGAGGACAATAAAATTAATGAAGAGTTCACTCTCTATGGATGAAGAGCTTTATCCTTGGTTAGTAAATTTGCTGGTGGATTTCAAGCTTTTTAAAATTGATAAAGCAGTAACGCCTACAAAAAAATTTGATGATATTATCAAACTAAGTGATGGAGATTTTCTAAAAGAGATTTATAAGAAATTTATTGTTTTTAACAAACAATATGAGCTTCAGTTTGTACCTTTTGCATCCCGTGTAGGGGAGGGTGATAGCTCCATTCAAAATTTAAGAAAGATGATTATAAATGCTATTAAAAAATCAGATACAAAAAAATGGATAAGTTGTGATAGCATTGTCGAGCAGATTCCAATAACAGAAAAAACTTTAAAATATCTTCAAAATGGTAAAAGGTATGCTTATGGTGTTTATCATTATAACAAATATAAGAGAAAAGAGCTAGTGTATGATTTACTCTCAGATTTAAAAGTCGTTGTAAGATACTTTGTAAAGGCATTTATAGGACTTTTGAATCGCTTCTCAATTTGTGAGATTGCTTACACCCCGTGCGATATTTATGTGAAAGAAGATTTGGAAATATTAGCTCCAACAGGTGAGCATGAGAGAGAATTTAAAAATATTGAGTATTTTAAACTGAATGAAATAGGTTTGTACTGTTTAGAAATTAGTAGCTCTTTTAAAAGTAAAAATGATTTTTATTTTACTTTAGACCCTTATTTATTGGAGTTATATGTAGATAAACCATCAAATTTATCACAACTGTATTTAGAAAATATAGCTACAAAGATGAACGATACAAAATATAGAGTAGATTTTGCATCCTTTATGAAAAATGTAAATTCTGTTACAGAGTATAAAACGCTCAAGCAAACATTTCTTGAAAAGACGGAGCAGTTACCACGAAATTGGCAAGATTTTTTTGCTGTTTTAGATGAACGAATAGAATCGGCTTCTATTGTAGCAAAAGACACTATTCTTATAAAGCTTCAAAAGAATAGAGAGCTATTAAAGCTTATAGCTACAAACACAAAGCTCCAAGCTAAAATACTTAAAGCAGATAATTTGCATATAGTTGTCTATAAGCAAGATTTAGTAGTAGTAAAAAATATATTTAAAGAGTGTGGAGTAATTTTATGATTGTTCAATTAAGAGAAGCATTAAATGATTGTATTGTCGCCGAGTTAAAGCATCTTCTCTCTTTTTGTGATGTTGCCATTACCAAAGAGTTAAAAAGAAAACAAGATTATGTAAATTTATGTTTAACTCTGCTTCAAAAGAGAGATTTTGTAGAAAATATGCTAGAAAAAATGAATAAAAGTGAGCAATCAGCGAAACTGTACTCTTATTTGATTTGGTTCCATAACTACTTGAAAACTTCTTCTGCAAATAGTCTTTATGGTTTAAATTTAACGCAAATAAAAGTAAAGCCTTACAGACCATTTGAAGGGGAGTTAACAGATAATCTTGCTCTTATTAAAAGAGTTATTGAAGCCGATTGGCGTGGACAAACTGATGATATATATATTGCATATAATCTGCAAAAAGTTTTAAAACTTTTTTATCCGAAACCGAAAGATTATGAAATATTAGAGATTGAAGCACCGAAAGAGACAAAATATATTTACAATAATGAAGAAGGTGTATTAGACTTTATAAACACAATTGAGGAAATGTTACAAAATAATCTTGTAGAGTTTGGAAAAACGAATGAAAAACCACTCTTAAAGAGTCTCAATATCTTAAAAACGACAACATCTTCAAATGAGTTTTATACAGAAAAAAAATTAAATAATCTCACAACAGATATGTTAACAAGAAGTTTTTCTTACTATTATTGGCAGAATAGAAAATTTGAAAACAAAGAGCAAAAGACACTTAGGCGTTATGTTAAAAGACAGCTTGATGATAGAATGGATTTTTTTATTACAAGGATATTTGGAAATTATTTAAAAAAGATACGATATGATTCTTACTATACATCGCAAAAAGAACTTTTTGATCTTATCGCCACTATTTTATCTCATATTTCTCAAAGAAAGTGTGTAAGTGTGGAAAATATTCTGCATTTTTGCATATATAGAGAACTCTATTTTTACCTTGAAACAGTAGAAAAAACAGATGAATATTATTTACAAACTGAAAATGGTGATGCGCGTGTTGAAGAAGATTATTATTATGAGCTTTTCTTCGAGCCGTTTCTAAAAGCTTCTCTTTTTTATTTGGGGGCTTTAGGAGTTTTAGAACTTCGATATGATGATCCAGTGTCACCTCATGGTGGTATAAAATCAAAAGGAGAAAATTATATTTCACCTTGGGATGGTTTAAAGTATGTCTCTATTACAAAGCTTGGTTTGTATGTCATGGGCAAAAGTGATAAATATGAAGCAGTAGTTACTAAAAAAGAGACGAAAAATATAAAATTTGATACTTATAAGCCGATTGTATTTGTGGATAGTGCAGATATTATTACCATAACAAAATTGGAACCTTTTTGTGAGAAGCTTGATGCAAATAGGTATATTTTAAGTTATGGAAAGATTTTTAAAGATTGTAAAAGTTCTAAGGCACTTGATCTTAAAATAGATAATTTTTCTAAAATATTTCATCAAAAACTTCCAAAAGTTTTTGATGATTTTTTTGCAGAGATAAAAGAGAATGCAAATCTACTTAAAAGAGATTTAAAGCTGATAACAATAGAGCTGAGTAACAATAAGAAACTCTTAAATCTTTTTATGACAAATAAAAAAATACAAGAGCTTATTATTAAAGCATCAGGCTATAGAGTCTTGGTAAAAAAAGAGAACATACCAAAACTTACAAAAATCGTCAAAGAGCATGGCTTCTTTGTCGATTTTTGATTAAGAGAGAAGAGAGATAAATTTTTCATGGCAGAAGCTATATTGTGTACTGATGCTTTTTACTGATGCATCTTTTGCAATAAAGCTACATTTTTCATCTGTGATGATAAATGCATTTGAATTTGCAAGAGGAGAGACCATTCCTGGTGCATATTTCTCACAAACTGTGAAAAACTCCCCATCAAAATAGCCAGGAATAACGCTACTTCGTCCTGCTTTAAGTTTCAGTTCTTGTGCCATTTTTGCTTGTATAGGATTTATAAATTTCTCTTTTGCCCCACTCATAGCATAAATAATAGCTCTTGCAAAAATTTCAAAGTTAAGTGCTGCAGCGAGTGGATTTCCTGGTAGATTGAGTATAACTTTATCTCCGATTTTTCCTAGAGTTGTAGGTTTTCCTGGTCGTATTTCAACTTTATCAAAAAGAGTCTCATAGCCAAATGCAGAAAATGCCTCTTTGGTAAAGTCTGCATCGCCTACACTTACTCCACCAGAAGTGATGATAAGGTCACAATCAAGCGCACTTTTGATATGCTCGTTAATATCATCAAGCGTGTCAATGGCAGT
>JALSWC010000005.1 GCA_027060825.1 Sulfurimonas sp. | reverse complement strand
GAACTACTTTCATTAAAATAGGGTTTAACTTTTTTAGGGTTATTGAGTTCATAGAGCATCTCAGAGTAATGTTCATAGCGTTTGTCTTCATTACGCGAAATTGCACGCAGTATAATACTCTCAAACCATTTTGGAATATTCGCATTATATTTACTTGGTTTTTGAGCCTCTTTAAAAGAGGGATTTGTAAATGGTTCTATCTCTCCATAAGGGTATTTTTTTGTTAATGCTAGGTACAGTGTAACACCAATAGAAAAAACCTCACTTGTTTCACTAATGGCTTCGCCTTGAAACCTCTGAGGAGAGAGAAAACTTGGTGTTCCTGCTTTTGAACTTGTAGAAAAAACTTCTGTAATATTACCAAAGTCTATGATTTTAAAGATTAGATTTTCATCTTCATCTTTGACAACCATAATATTATCTGGTTTTATATCTCCATGCACTAAATCTCGTTTAATGAGGTATTGACCCATTTGTAGCACTGTTTTGGTAAGTTTAATAGCATCATCAACACTTAACTGGTGCTTTTTAAGATACGACTCTAGGCTTTCCCCTTGTATATATTGTAAAACATAGTAACGCATTGTTCTATTTTTTGGAATAACAGCTTTTGGAAAACAGTCTGCTTTGAGTCGTTTTGCATTCCATGCCTCTTTGACAAAAAGGTCTATAAGTGTAGTATCATCTATTGCCTCAATAGGAGGAAATTTTAAGATGTATCGTTTTGTTTTTTTCTTACAGAGCCATGTTCTTTGGTTTTGGATAAGTGATTTTTCTAGTACATATCCGTCAATAACTTGACCTTCTTTAAGCGTCTGAGGAACAGGAAGCCCTTGCTTACGAAGTAACTCTTTTTCATCAACTTTTAAAATTTCCAATACAACAGCCGTAGTATCATCAGGCAGATTATCTTCTTTGCTTGTGCTTGCTTTTTTTATAAGGTTAGTTGCACTGCCTATAGAGAGTTGTTTTTCTATTTGTTCTTTTTCTAAAACATTATAGAGTCCATCACTACAGAGTAGAATTTTATCTTTTTCTTTAATGGTATTTTCAAAGTAGTAAATCTCTACCTCTTTATCTATGCCAATGGCTTGCGTCAGGACATTTTCATATCCCTCTTCATCCATTGCATGGTCGTAAGAGATTTGATTGAGTTTTTCATCCCTATAGATGTAAACTCGGCTATCTCCTACATTTGCACCATAAAGACGACTTCCTGCTATGACAACAATGGTAAGAGTGGTGACAAGCTCACTTCGTTCATAATTTACTTGTGATTCTTGATAAAGAATAGAGTTGATTGATTTTATAAAAGTTGTAATTGACTTTTCAATACTCCAACTTTTTGGGCGTATTTTAAAGTTATTGAGTAGATATTCTGTTGTTCTTTGTGCTGCCTCTGCACCATGATCGGCACTACCGACACCATCACAAACGATGCCTACGGTAATGTTTCCCATGGTTTTGACAGCATAAAAGTCATCACCTGTAAGTTCTTTGCCTTTTGCAAGCGAAAAGCCTGAAGTTTTTATGTTTGATGATGGCACTTTGTTATCCTTTTAGAGCGTTATAAATTCTGTAAGTTCAGAGAAAACAACGGCTCTTTTCTCTTCAGACTCAAGCATTTTAAAGAGCATATTTGCAATATTTTCATCAATATCAGGATTATTATATCTTATATCTATGAGCTTTTCTCTTTTATTCTCATTTGTAAATCTACTGTAAGCAGTATATGCTTCCTCTTTTGTAAATTGGTAATAGAGTTTACGACCAAGTTCAAAAAGTTCAAACTCCTCATTTTTACCAGTTTTTTGTACTGCATTTATATTTAACTCTATGTCTATATTTTTTGTGCGTAAATAGGCTTGTAATTTCATATAAAAACCAATATATGCAGGAGAATATTGTAACAAAATTCTCTCATTAAATTGTTCAAATGATTCTTGTGGATTTCTAAGCTTTTTATACTCTAAAACAATACTTTCAACATAAAAACGGGCAAATCTTAGAGGTGCTGATTTGAGAACTGTATAGCCATTTTTCCCCTCGCTAACAATTTTACCACCAAGAGTAATATGGACACCATCTTCTGTTTTTCCATCAACTTTTGCTTTACATCCCTCAAACCCAATGTCAGCTATTTCATGCGTACCACACCCTTTGACACATGCAGACCAATAAAGACGCACTCTTCCACTCTCAAGAGGTACAGCGTTTGTAAGATACTCCGACATTGCAATAGCATCACGCTTATTTTCAATAACACCAAAACTACAATGCTCAGTTCCTGCACAGGCAATAAGATTGTTAAAATAGGGCGAATTTACATTTTTATACTCTTGAAAAAAATCATCTTCAAGCAGTGTTTGAGTCTCTTTTACTCCAAGAATATAGAGATTTTGCTCAACACTAAAACGCAGCTCACCATTTCCAAATGCTTCACTAAGTTCAGCTACTCGAAGTAGGGCAGTTCCACTAAATATTCCTGATGGAACAACAACTTGCATTCCAAAGGTCCCATCTTTGAGTTGAACCTTTCCATGTTGTGTGTCATGTGCATTTGTCGTGGTAAGTGTATCTCCAGCAGATGCAAAATCAACTCCTGCATTTTCACGAATGGCAGTAGTGATTGTTTGCATCCCTACAGCATCTA
>JALSWC010000004.1 GCA_027060825.1 Sulfurimonas sp. | reverse complement strand
ACGCTAGCACAGACAGTTCGTAAAATAAAAGCACTCCATATTCAAGCAAAAGAGGCTCAGTTTAATGTAGCACTTGCTACACTAAAAATGCAAAAAGCAAAAGCCGATTTTCAACGCAATCAAGTCTTAGAGAAGCACCATGCAATTGCCATTAATAGATTTGAACATTTGGAGTATGCCTACAAAGAAGCGAGACAAAATCTACAGATTATGCGTCAAAAAGTAAAAGCAATTCAAGCAGTGATTAGAGATGTCAATATTACAAAAAATCCACAAGTTCAAAATGCCATTGTATCACTCAAACGCACTTATCTTACTCTTAAACGATGCAATATTTATGCTCCTCATAGTGGTATTGTCACGAAAAAGAATTTTAGCATTGGAGAAAATGTTTCACTCCAATCAACCCTTTTAGCTATCATTCCAACAAAAGGATACTGGGTAGATGCAAATTTCAAAGAGACACAACTTCGCCATATAAGAGTAAATCAAGCCGTAACACTCTACTCTGATTTATATGGAAAAGATGTTGTTTATCATGGGAAAGTCGTTGGAATATCAGCAGGAACTGGAGCCGTTTTTTCACTTTTACCTCCACAAAATGCCACAGGAAATTGGATTAAAATTGTACAGCGTATTCCTATTCGCATTGCCTTAGATGCTAAAGAGCTTCAAAAGTATCCACTTCATGTAGGTAACTCGATGGTCGCTACAGTGGACATACACCAACAAGATAGAGATGCACTCTCTCAAATGAAAATCACTCAAAATAAAAACTTTTCAGCGATACTGTATAAAAATGCTATGCAAGAAGCAACAAATATGGCTCAAAAAATTATAAGGAAAAATATTTGAGTAAGGAGGAGAACCTTAGCTCTTTTTCAACACTACAACTCACAATTGCTACCTTAGCACTTGCACTTGCTACTTTTATGCAAGTTCTTGACACAACCATAGCCAATGTCTCCATCCCTGCCATTGCTGGGGATTTAGGAGTTACACCAGATCAAGGAACATGGGTCATTACTGCGTTTGCAGCGGCTAATGCCATCTTTATGCCCCTTACTGGCTGGCTCGCAAAACGCTTTGGAGAGGTACATCTTTTTGTAGCTTCTACCTTTTTATTTTCTCTTGTCTCTTGGCTATGTGGACTCGCACCTGATTACAATCTGCTTATAGGAGCAAGGATTTTACAGGGAATTGTAGCAGCTCCCATGATGTCACTCTCGCAAAGTCTTCTGCTCTCAATCTATCCAAAACACAAGCAGGGTCTGGCTCTCGCTTTTTGGGCAATGACTGCTACTGTTGGACCTATTGTCGGACCTCTTCTTGGTGGCTACATTACAGATAATTTTTCATGGTCATGGATTTTTTATATCAATGTTCCCATAGGCTTTATTAGTGCATTTATTGTTTGGAATATGCTCAAAGATCGTGAAACAACCACCTTAAAACTCCCCATAGATTTTACAGGTTTAGCCCTTCTTATAGTTGGTGTTGCAAGTTTACAAATTATGCTCGATAAAGGAAATAATCTCGACTGGTTCAACTCTCCAACCATCATAATATTAGCTATTACAGCAGTAGTGACTCTCTCTATCTTTATAGTTTGGGAGATATTTGATGAACATCCTGTTGTTGATTTAACACTCTTTACAAACCGTAACTTCTCTGTAGGCACTATCGCCATAACTCTAGGCTACACCATCTTCTTAGGTGGTGGCGTTATCTTCCCTTTATGGCTACAAACACAGCTAGGCTACTCTGCTTTTTGGGCTGGATTTGCCTCTGCTGGTGTAGGAGTATTTGCCTTTTTACTCTCTCCTATTGTCGGAAGTAATCTCCATCGCCTCAATCTTCGTGTACTTGTGAGCATCAGTTTTATTATTTTTGCTGCAAGTTACTACTGGATGGCACAATTTACGGTCAATATCACGCTTATGGATGCCTTTTTACCACGCTTACTTATGGGTGCAGGAATGGCAATGTTTTTTGTTCCACTTACAAGTATTATCATCTCTGAAATCGCCATCACTCGTGTTGCATCTGCTATGGGACTTGTAAACTTTTTAAGAATTTTAGGTGGGAGTTTTGGAACTTCCATTGCTACCACTGTATGGGAGAGACAAGGTGATATTCACCACGCAGTTTATAGCGAAAATATTACAAGATTTTCTCATGCTACGCAAGAGTTTATGGACTCTTTGCATCATATTGGCATCCCTGCCCTGCCTACCATCAACCACATCATAAACCAACAAGCTTCAACAAGAGCAAATGACGATATTTTACTTATTTCAAGCTACATTAGCATCGCTCTTATTCTTCTAATCTGGTTTGCAAAACCACCATTTATCTCTAAAAAACCAAAAATAGTTGTTTTAGAGGAGTAGGTTTTTTATTTTTAAGCAATAATTTACCGTTTAAAGACTAGAATTAACTGATTGGTTAGTTAAAATATTTAAGAGCATCAAGCTATGAAAATACAGAATTTTAACTCAAAAGAAGTATAATTCAAAAGATAAAAAAAGGAATAGAAAATGAGATTTGCAGACCCAAAAAATGATTTAGCGTTTAAAAAGATATTTGGTAATGAAAAACATAAAAATATACTTATATCTTTTTTAAACTCTGTGTTAGATTTCAGAGATGAAAAAAC
>JALSWC010000003.1 GCA_027060825.1 Sulfurimonas sp. | reverse complement strand
ATTGCAATACTTGAAGGAACAAAAATTGCAATTCAACCAGAACAGTTGAAAAAAATTATGGATGTAAATACAAATATGAAAATGGAAGGTGAAATCTTTAAAGGTAAACAACTTGCTGGTCTTTATGGTATTCATTACAGACAAAACTCACTCACGGGTGAGATTACAGCATCTCGTTCAACAAGAGAGATAAAACTTAACGCAGACCTTCACTAAACATTTTTTGGATACTATTTTTAGTATCCAACTATGTTCATACTTTTTAAATGTGAAAGTAAAGATGCCTTTTTATCATAATAATAAAGATTTTTACCTATTTCAAGCGTGCTAAAAACTGCTCTTCCTACAATAAAACGCCCTAATTTACCATTTTTAATTGTTTTTATGCCCCACATATTTTGAAAGACTATTACTTTATCATGGCGAACACCTACATATAAAAGAATATGTCCCTGTCTATACAACAAAGTTTTAAATGCAATACCCTCTTTTTTAATAGTTGCTATTTTCTCTTTATCACTCATTCCATTAAAAGAAATGACTTTTCCTATTTTTGCCTGTTTTGATGAGTTTCTTGGTAACCAAACTCCAAAAGGCGCAAAAAAATCGCGTATGGTTGAAGAACAATCACGCTGTCCATACATACCACCCCAACCATAGTGCATTTTTTGTAATTCAACTATGACTGCATTTATATTTTTTGCATTGAAAGCAAGAATACCAGAATGGGCTACAGTAGATGAAAGTAGTGATTTATGAAAAAATGGTTTATTTGTGGCATACTTTGAAACAGTTAAAAGAGTTGTCGTTGTTGCATTCGCTTCCATTAAAGGCAACATCATTCCAATACGAGAATAAAATAAAAAATTATTCTCTTCATCATATATTGCAACATTATCTTTTAGTAAAAAGCTCTCTTTTCCTCTTACATAAGTTTCAATACTTTTTTTAGGCATAAAAACAATATCATTACTATGAACCCATCCATCTGCAAAACTCGACTCTACAAATACCCATGCTCTATCTTTTGAGTAGTGTGAAACTAAAATAGGCTTATTTGCTCCAATAGTAGAATTTTGCAAATAATCAAAGGGAAAACCCTCTCCTGCCTGTTTTGGATTTTTAAAAAGTGGTCTTTGTGTTGGAAATGCTCTAAGGTTAAGATTTTTAAGTGTTAAAGCAGGTTCGTTTAGCGTTGCATACGCACTAAAATTAGAATTGTGTAACATTTCATTGAAAAAGCTTTGATCTATATGCTGTAGATTTTCTCCATAACTATTTTTTGGAGTAAAAATATTATATGCCCACATAGCTTGTGCAAGTGGAGTTTCTATTGTATTCTCTTTCCAAGGTTTGAAATAGTGTTCTTTATACTCCTCTAAAGTTGCAATATAGCCATCATCCACGCCTTGTGTATAGCTATGCACATCTTGAGAGACCTCTTGTAAATCTCTCACTTTTTCAATATTTACACCATTATTGAAACTACATCCAGATATAAAAATTGCTACAAACACAATAAATAGATACTGCAATGATCCCCTCCCCTTTTTTTTCTTTCTAATCAACATCCCCAAATCTACTTACAACTCTACCTATGATTTCCACATCAGTAGATGCTAGTGTCTGCTTGTCATATACTGAATTATCAGAAATTACATCCAATTTTCCATCTAGTCGTTTTTGTACTCGTTTAATAAAAAGTCCACCTTCAGTTCTAATTGTAAAAATACCACCACGATTGGCATCGGTTTTAGTTCTGTTTATAAAAACAATATCATTATAACTAAAAGTAGGTTCCATCGAATCACCTGACACATTAATAGCTTCTATATTTTTAAGCTCTTTTTCTCCACCTAACATACATACAAATTGCTCAGGAATTTCAAGCTCCTCTACTTTTTCAAATTCAACATCACTACCTCCACCTGCACTAGCATTTATATCATTAAAATATTTAATTATATAGAATTTATTTGTAGCATCTACAAGACTTTCAGGTGACTGCCCATATAAAAGCCAGTTAATAGAGAGAGTGCGTTTAGCACAGAAATCAAGCAGTTCATTAAACGGTATTTTGTCTCTTTTTTTCATTGTTGCAAAATTCATCTGCGAAATTCCAAGCACAGTAGCAACATCTTTGTCAAACACTTTTTTTGGAGCAATTTCAGCAGAAATAATACTTTTTATCTCTTCCACTATATCAATAAAACTATTCATTTAAAAACCTTTTTCTATAAATATGTCAAATTATAGCAATTTTCCAGATAAATGTCAAAATTGATTTTTCATTATGAAATATTTTTATAATAAATTATTGCAAAAAGTCTAATGTTTACTTTATCTTAAAATTTCACTCCAACTCTGCAATCTCTTTTGCTGCATCTAAGAAAATAGTTACAGCACTTGTAAATTGAACACTTTTTTCATTATCAAGTAAGAGCAATAAGTTTCGAGAAGCTGCATCTTTTAAGAATTTTTCAATGTTTATTCCCCTACAACTATCTTTAAAACTAGATTTTTTAACCAAATCTTCTATCTTTTTTATAGTGTGTCTATTTTCTAATTCTGTATAGATATTTTTACCTTCTCTATTAAACTCCCATGAGAGTACAGCAAGAAGTAGCATAATATTTCTTGAAAATTTTTCTTGCGTTGCTTC
>JALSWC010000002.1 GCA_027060825.1 Sulfurimonas sp. | reverse complement strand
AAAATGTGGAGCAAAAAAGAAAGCACACAAAGCATGCAAAATGTCTATGAAGTGTGGTGCAGGTAAGTGTGGTAATGCTACAAAAGCACCGAAAAAAGCCATGAAATGTGGTGCTGGAAAATGTGGTTCTAAATAGTTTTTTTTTAAATCTTAAATAAAAAGGAAATTTGTATGTGTATTCCTCACGGTATGGTCATTATGAAAGATAATGGTTATGTAAAAAAGAAAAAGCCACCAAAACAGATTCAAAGAGTCTCTCAAAGAGAGTTTGAAAAAGGTGATCCTGACTTTGTGGATGAGCGTACTTCAAAATATATTCCAAAGCAAAAAAGGTCATTTTTTGGAAAAATTTTCTCGTAGAAAATTTCTGCTAGCAGGTTTTCTCTCTAGTGCTGTTTTCTTGATGGATGGATGTAGCCTTTTTGGGGTTACTACACCCATTGATACCATTGCAATTCTCCAGCATGATTTATTTCCTCAAGCCTCTGAGTTGGGTATTGTAACAGCTCCTTATATGCATATTATTTTTCATCAATCTCACATTTCAAAATCAGATAAAGTTTTTATAAAAAATGGAGTAAAATGGTTAAATGAAGAAGCAATAAAAACATATAAAATTACCTACACAAAGCTTTCTTTTGAAAAACGGCAAAAAATTTTACAAACTATTGCAAAAACTCAATGGGGTGAAAATTTTTTATACGACATTATGGGCTATATGTTTGAAGCGATGCTGGGTGACCCTATTTATGGTGGTAACAATAATGAAGCAGGGTGGAAATGGCTTGCATTTCATGGAGGCAGACCTCGTCCAAAGGAGGCATTTTTATAATGGTTGATGTGTGTATTATTGGGAGTGGTGCAGGGGGTTCTCCTATTGCTTATGAGCTTGCAAATGCAGGTTTTAGTGTTGTTGTCTTAGAAAAAGGCAAAGATTATACTGAGAGTGATTTTAATAAAGATGAAATTGCAGTATGTCGTCGTGATATGTTTACTCCTCCACTCTGGGAGCAAAAGCATATTATTAAAGAGTATAACGACGATGGTACTTTCACTCGTTATGATGGCGAAGAGTCTGGATGGAACTTTTGGAATGGTTCTATGGTGGGTGGTTCTTCAAACCTCATGAGTGGCTATTTTCATAGAATGAAGCCGAATGATTTTCGTTTAAAAAGTGTATATGGTGAAATTAAAGGTGCAAATGTTGTTGATTGGCCATTAAATTATGAAGAGCTTGAACCCTATTATGCAAAGGTTGAACAGGTTGTAGGTGTGAGTGGTAAAGTGGTAAAGCATAAATTTCAAGAGCCTCGCTCTACAGCAAATTTTCCATATCCTCCTTTACAAACAAATGGTGCTACAAAATGGTATGATAAAGCTTGTGAAACACTTGGTTATGATGTGATGCCAACCCCTCGTGCTATTCTCTCTGAAAATGCTCTTCATCGTAAAGGATGCTTTTACTCTAATTTTTGTGGTTCGTATGGCTGTGCAAGTGGTGCAAAAGGGAGTGGGCGTGCGGCACTCTTACAAAAGTGTCAAGCGAAAATCATTACCGATGTTTTTGTTTACAAACTTGAGAGTGATGACAAACGGGTTACACAAGCCTATTATTATACAACAGACGGCATACGAGATTCGATACGAGCAAAAATATTTGTCCTTTCTGCTCAGGCAATAGAGAGTTCTCGTCTCCTTTTAAATTCAAAAAACAGATACTTTCCTAATGGTCTAGCAAATTCAAGTGGAGAGTTGGGTAAAAATCTTATCTTTTCAGCAGGGGGAAGTGGTAGAGGACGGTTTGTTTTTGAAAAATTGACTAAAACTCAGCAAAAAGAGCTTATGCAAGTAGGCGTTTTTTTTAATCGTTCTTTGCAGGATTGGTATGAATTTACGCAAGATGCTAAAAAGTATAAAGGGGGGACAATAGATTTTCTTTTTGAACATCAAAATATCATTCCTCGTGCGATGCAAGAGGTATATGATAGTGATGGTAATCTACTCTGGGGTGAAGCACTTGCAAAAAATATTTATAAACGCATAACTACTTCAAGAGTACTTACTTTTGAGGTCTTTAACGACTGGCTCCCGACAGATAGATGTTTTGTGAGTGTTGATGAGAAAGTCAAAGATAAATATGGCGTACCTGTGGGCGTGATAAATCTTTATGGACATCCACAAGATTTAAAAGTAGGGGAGTATTTGGCAAAAAAAGCAGTGAAACTTCTTGAAGAGTTAGGCTGTGAAGAGATAGAATCTTCCATCTCTTCCTCACCTCCTCCAAACCTTGTTGCTGGTGGGTGTCGTTTTGGAACAGACGCAAAAACTTCGGTACTTGATAAAAACTGTAAAGCACATGATTTAGAAAATCTTTATGTCGCAGATGCTTCTTTTATGCCAACAGGTGGAAGTGTGCCTTACACTTGGACAATTTATGCAAATTCCTTTCGTGTGGCAGATGTTATTAAGGAGCGTTTGCAGACTTTTATCTAATATTTAAGAAATTTAGTCGTATAATAGTTCTAAAATAAATTTTATGAGGAATTATTATGGCAACAGTACACTCGTATGGAGCGACTAAAGAGGTAACAGGTTCGTGTCATCTATTTGAAGTAGGTGGTGTGAAGATAATGATAGATTGTGGAATGTTTCAGGGTGAAGATGAAGA
>JALSWC010000001.1 GCA_027060825.1 Sulfurimonas sp. | reverse complement strand
AGATTTAATTTTTTACAAGCAGTGAGTAATCCCTTTATTTCACGCTTAGCAGTCTCTGCATTACTCATATCATAAGTAACTTGTATTGCTTCTATTATTTGAGTGCCCTCTTGAACTATAAAATCACATTCGCTGTTTGTATCTCTATAATAAAAGAGTTCTCTCCCTCTTCTTTTGAGTTCTAAAAAAACAGCATTTTCCAGCGATTTTCCTATGTTGTCAGAGAACCTAAACTCGGTTGCATTATTTAAACCGATGTCCACCGTGTAGATCTTTTTTTCTCCTAACTCTTTATTTACCAAAGAGTTGTCATAACGCTGTAGTGTAAAAGCTAAATAGATGTTTTGGACATAATCTAAAAAGTCATAAAGCGTGTTTTTACCTATCTTAATTCCACTTGATTTGAGTTCATTGTATATTTTATTAATAGAAATTTGTTTTGTGGTGGAGGCTATAATCCGTTTAAGAAAGAACTTGAGTGCGATTGTATTGGTAATATTGTAACGCTCTGCAAGATCTCTATACAAAAGTACATTGAAGTACTCCTGTAGTGTTTGGTTGGCATATTTTTCATCTAAAAACAGTATCTCAGGAAATGCACCATCTTTTAGAAATTTTACTTCTGCATTTTTTATGTATGCAAGCGATTTAGAAGAGTAAAAATCGACTTCTATATCTTTAAATGTAAGATACTCAGAAAATGAGAGGGGATAAACCTCATAAGAGAGTGTTCTTCCTCTAAGTGAAGTTGCTATCTCTGAGCTTAAAAGTTTTGAGTTTGAACCTGTTATATAGATATTTTTGCTTACTGTATCATAAAGCCGTCTTACAAACTTCTCCCAGCCGGTTATATTTTGAATTTCATCAAAAAAGAAATAACACTTTTTCAAATCTTTCTCAGGATAAAGTTCCAAAAAACTTTGCAGAATGAGATCGAGTTCATCTACTTTAAGTTCAAGCCTTTCATCTTCAAAGTTGAAAAAGAGGATGGAAGTTTTATCTATAGTTTTTGAGAGTTTATTTATCATCTCATAAAGTATAGAAGTCTTTCCACATCTTCTCACACCTATGAGCGTAATAATCTTTTTGGTATCGACTGGTGGCTGTAGATTTCTGGATTTTATATCAAAATTTTCACTAAGATGAAAATCTCTGATAATCTGCTTTAATTGTTCTTTCTTTTTCATAAAGAAGATTATAGTATATTTATTCTTTATTTAGAATAAGTGTATCACTATAAAATAGTGCAAAAACAAGCCTGTCTGAAAGGTCAAATATATCTCCAACTTTCAAAATCTTTTCACAAAACACTCAAAAAGTGGAAGGTAAAAAGTGAAAAGATTGGAAGGCAGTTTGTGAAATCAGTGGAAGGCTAAAAGTGAAAATAAATGATAATTTATTGATTTTGTAGGTGGAGTGATTGAGTGGAAAGGAGTGTAAACGATTTGGAACGATATTTTGTACATAAATAAATATACAAAGTAGTATGCGATTTTGTACAAAACGAGGTGTCATTTTGGTAGCTAATTCCGTAGGGAATTTGTTACCACAGATGGCATACTCGCTTACCCTAAATAATGGTGATTTTTGTGTAGAAATTTATGCCCTAAAATATTTTTATTTTTCAGAAGATGATTAATCTTCTCCCTGTTTCTTTCTGAAAAAATATTCACTTCCAAGTTCAAGAGATTGAATTTTTGATTTGGCAATATTGTTTTTTCCAAAGACTTTTGTTTTAATAGAACTCCCAATACTTTCTTTTAATTTTATCCAATTCTCGTATATCTCATTGGTTTTTTTCATGTCAATATTTATATTTTGTACAATCTTATTCAATGATTTCGCATCAAAAATTAGAACTTTTGTTTTAATTACTACACTGTCTACTGTATAAATAACTTCCACTAAATAGGAACCTTGAGATTTAGAAAAAAGTTCTACGTCTAGACACATATTAATACCATCTATAATAGATGCAACAGACTCCTCGTCAATATTTTTAAAGTCGTTGTACACATTTTTATAAAAAGTTTCTTTATCTTCTGTTTTAATCATTGTATATAAAACAGATAAGAAAAAATCAACATTTACAGTTCTGTATGTAACCTCTGCTCCTCTTGAAAGTTTATTCGTTCCAATATAAATTGTTTGTAACAAAGTTCTCTGAGTAGAAATTCTAACTTGCGAAAATTTAACATCAAAAAGTTGTAGAAGAGTATTGAGAATATTCTCTTTAGTTAAAAATTTGTTATCCGTCAAAAGTTCATCCGAAAAAGAAATAGTGTTTGAAAATTCTTTATAGTAATATTTTTTTGAACGAAACATTAAAGAAGATATACTTCTTGTTTTTTCAAACTCTTTTCTTTCTTCATCAGATAATTTTCCAAATTGAGATTCATAATGTGCTAATTCGTTTGGTGGCAAATCTACTTGTGTTGTCACAAAAGGTGTAATGTTTTCTGAAACGTTTTCAGGATTAGTATTGAGAAGGTTAGCTTCTTCTTTTTCCACATCCACAACATTATTTTTAATTCCAAACCTTTTATTTTTCTCTGCTGCTGCTTCTTCTTCCTCTTCTACTAAATCGCGATAAGAAAAAATCTCAAAATCATTTTTCTCAATAATTTTTCTGCTTTGAGTATAAAGTCGAACTCGTCCATTGTCAAGCTTCTCAACTTTTAT